>CAZDYT010000040.1:0-13680 GCA_964509395.1 uncultured bacterium | reverse complement strand
GCGGAAGTTCCCTTGCCTGGTCACGCGGGTTGCCGCCCTCGCGCGCGTGCGGGAGCGAGCACCGTGGGGCTGTTTGCCGCGGCAGGACCCGCGCGGTCGTGAGGCCTGGCCGCGTGCTCGCGAATGATGCGGGCTGGCCATGACCAGCAGCGTCGCGCGCGACTGGAGCGAATGGGTGCGCGGCCGGACGGCGCCGGCCGCGGCGGCCGCGAAGCCGGAGGCCCTCGACCACCTGCGCGTCCTCGACCTCTCGCGGGGGCATTTCGGCGGCCTCTTCTGCTCGTCGCTGCTCGCGGAGTTCGGCGCCGAGGTGATCCGGCTCGAGCCGCTCGAGGGCGACCCGGCCCGGCGCTTTTCGCCCGAGGGGCTCACCATCGAGGGCACGGGGCTCGCGTATCTCGTCGAAGGCCGCAACAAGCTCTCCGCCACGTGCGCCCTCGAGCGCGCGGAGGGGCGCGCCCTCTTCGGCCGGCTCGTCGGGCGCGTGGACGTGGTCATCGAGACGTGCCGGCCGGGCCAGCTCGACGCCTGGGGGGTCGGCTACCGGCAGTGCTCGGCCGAGCACCCCGGGCTCATCTGGGTTGCCCTGGCCACGCACGGCCAGTTCGGGCCCCGGGCCCGGCAGCCGATCCCGGATTACGACGTCACGAACCAGGCCCTCTCGGGGGTGGTGTTCGCGACCGGGGAGATGCCGTCGGGCGAGGAGCCCCGCCCGTGGGAGGTCCCGACGAAGATCGGGGCGTGGATGGGCTGGTACGTCGCGGGCGCCTGGGCGGCCTTCGGGGCACTCCTGGCCCTGCGCCACCGCCGGCGAACCGGACGGGGCCAGCTCGTGGACGTGTCGGGCGCGGAAGGCCTCATGCGGCTCTGTAACTACAACCTCGTCTGGCACGCGATGTACGGCAAGCAGCTCTTTCGCGTGGGCAACGTGGACCTCGGCATCTACCCCTACGGCATCGTCAGGACGAGGGACGGCTATGCGTTCCTGGCGGGGTTTTCCGACGTGAACTTCCGCGCGCTCTGTACGATCATGGAGCGGCCCGAGCTGGTGACGGATCCCCGGTTCGCGACGTTCCTCGACCGGGCGAAGCTCGAGAACATGATCCCGCTCAAGGCGGAGATCGAGACGTGGTCGACCCGCTACACGGCCGCGGAGATCCTCGCCAAGGTCCAGGCGTACCGGGGGGCCGGGGTCGTGGCGACCGCGAAGGCGAACACGCCCGGCGAGGTCCTTGCCGAGGCGCACTGGTGGGAGCGCGGGGCGCTGCGGGTGGTGGAGGATCCGGTCTACGGGCGGCTCTTGCTCCAGGCCTCGCCGCTTCACATGACGGAGACGCCGCCCCGGATCCGCTGGGCCTGCCGTCCGGTGGGGGCGGACAGCGAGTTCGTCTACGGGAAGTACCTCGGCCTCGGGCGCGAAGCCCTGGCCGAGCTTCGCGACCGCGGAATCATTTAAGACCTGGAGGCAGACGATGGCTGAGATCCTCTGTTTCTCCTGCGTGCACTTCGCGCCGGCGCTCGACCCGAACATCGCCAAGGCCTTCATCGGAGGCTGCAAGAAGTGGGAGGCGCCGTTCACGCTGATCCTCAAGGAGGGCGTGACGGAGTGCGCGCTGTACGAGCGGGGCGCCCGGGTCGAGCGCCCGGCCGCCACCGCCGCCGCGGCCGGCCCGGCCGCGGCGAAGGGACCCGTGAAGAAGCGCGTGGAGCTGTATTACTCCTCGAAGGACCGGCCCGCGGAAGCGTTTGCCTGTGATCGTGACAAGGCCCTCGAGCTGCTCCAGGCGCTCGCGGGGAAAGGGTTCGAGGTCGAGGCCAGGGATCTGGCGAGCGCGCGCGACGTCTTCCCCATCTACCACAAGGCCGTCAGCGGGCCCAGCGCGGCGAAGCGCGCGGTCTTCGGAATGAAGGGCGCCCTCGAGGAAGACTTCGGACGCCGCGTGCCTGCCCTGATGGTCTTCGAGGGAGATCGGTACCCCGCGGAGGTCTTCCCGCGGATGGACCGGGAGCTCAACCGGGTCATCGGCGTGGAGGAGGCCCTCCAGCGGCTCGTGGCGACGGCCCCCGCGTAGCCCCGGTCACTCGGCACCTGGCGAGGAGAGCGATGAGCAAGATCCCGGCTGCCCACCTGCCGCCGAGGGAGCTGTGGCCGCAGCGCATCTACACGCTGCCGGAGCACGCGGCGTACCCGCAGCGCTTCAACTCCACCGAGGAGCTGGTGGATCGCCACGTGGAGGAGGGGCGCGACGACCGGGTGGCGATCCTCTACGAGGACCAGAAGATCACCTACCGGCAGCTCCAGAGCGCCGTCAACCGACTGGGCTCGGCGCTCCGCGCCCTCGGCATCGAGGAGGAGGACCGGGTCCTCCTCCGCTCGCCGTCGATCCCGCCCGCGCTCGTGGCCAACTTCGCCGTCCTGAAGCTCGGTGGGATCATCGTCCCCACGTCCCCGCTGTTCTCGAGGGCCGAGATCGTCCACATCGCGGAGAACACCGAGGCGGTGGCGCTCATCGTGGCCGCGCCGCTCCTCGCCGAGGTCGAGCAGGCCCGGGCGGAGCTCGGGCGGCTCCGACACATCATCGTCATCGGCGGCGATGCGGCCGAGATGAAGGCCAAGGGCTACATCCCGTACGGCGAGCTCCTCACCAAGGGCGAGGAGCGCTGCGAGGCTGTGCGCCGCGACCGGATGGCCGTGGCCGTCCTCCTCTACACCTCGGGAACGACCGGCCTCCCCAAGGGGACGGTCCACTTCATGGAGGAGGCCCTCACCGTCCCCGACGGCTTCGGCAAGTACGGCTGGCGCGTGGCGCCGGACGACGTGATCGGAGGGCCTGCGCCCCTCTCCCTGGCCGCGGGGTACTCGACGCAGGCGGTCATCCCGTTCCGCTTCGGGGCCGCCGCGTCGCTCCTCCCCCGATTCACCCCCGAGGGGATGTTCGAGCAGATCCAGAAGCACCGGATCACGGTCGTTTCGATCCTCCCGACGGCGTACCGGAAGATGATGCAGGTCCCGAACACGCGGGAGCGGTACGATCTCGGCTCGGTCCGCGTCTGCACCGGCGGCGGCGAGTCGCTCGGCGCCGAGACCTACCACCAGTGGAAGGAGATGTTCGGGCTCGAGATCTACGAGGGGCTCGGCACGACGGAGATGATGTACGTCTTCGTCTCCTCGGCGGTGACCCGCCGGGTCAAGCCCGGCGCCATCGGGCCGGCTGTGCCCGGCTACGAGGTCAAGGTCGTCACGGAGGACGGCCAGGAGGCGAAGCCCGGCGAGATCGGGCTGCTCGTCGCCCGCGGCCCGACGGGGACGGTCTACTGGCGCGACCCCGAGAGGCAGAAGGCGGCGGTGCGGGCCGGCTGGTGCCGGGCCGGGGATTTCGTGACGATGGACGAGGACCGCTACGTCTGGTTCATGTCCCGCGAGGACGATCTGATCAAGTCCTCGGGCTACCGCATCGGGCCCGAGGAGATCGAGGAGGCGCTCGCGCACCATCCCGCCGTGGTGGATGCCGGCGTCATCGGGGTGCCCGACCCGGTCCGCGGCCAGAACACGCGGGCCTACGTCGTGCTGAAGCCGGGACTCCAGCCCTCGGAGGCCCTCAGCGCCGAGCTCGTCGAGTTCTGCCGCGACAAGATCGCGGTCTACAAGCTCCCGCGCGAGATCGAGTTCGCCCCCGAGCTTCCGCGCGCGCCCGGTCCCGCGGGCCCGGGGACGGGGAAGCTCCTCCGCCGCGTGCTCCGCGAGCGGGCGCGGGCGGGCTGAGACCCCCCGACAGGCGCGCCGGCGCCTGAGCCGGGCCCTCGTGACCCGCTCCGGCGCGCGGACGGGCGTCCGCGCGGCGAGCGGCTCGACATGGAGGGGCATGGGGTCGCGCGGGATGACGATCAAACCCTTTCGAGGGTACCGGTACAACCCGGCCAAGGTCGGCGACCTCTCGTCCGTCGTCGCGCCGCCATACGACCAGATCGGCCCCGAGACCCAGGCCAGGCTCCACGGGATGTCCCCGTGGAGCATCGCGCGCATCACACTGAGCCGCGAGACCTACGCCGCCGCCCGCTCCACCCTGGACGAGTGGCTGGCCCTCGGGATCTTCGAGCAGGAGGCGACGCCGGCGCTCTACCCCTATCAGCAGCGGTACACCGTCGGAGGCCGGACCGTCACCCGGACGGGGTTCATCGCGCTCGGCGAGGTGACCGACTACGCCGAGAAGGTCGTGCTCCCCCACGAGCGGACCCATGCGGAGCCGAAGGAGGACCGGCTACGGCTGCTCGCGGCGACGGAGGCCGACATCGGATTGCTGTTCATGCTCTTCGACGACCCCGGAGGCGCGATCCGAGCCGCCACCGCGCCCGGGGGCCGACCGCTGGTCGAGGCGCGCGACCTCAAGGGCGAGATCCACCGGCTCTGGCGCATCGTCGATCCCGAGGCGATCGAGCGCGCCCAGGCCCTCATGGCCGACCGCCGCGTCATCATCGCGGATGGTCACCACCGGTACGAAACGGCGGTCGCGTATCGCCGCCGCCGGCCCGACGCCCGCTACAAGCTGATGGCCTTCTTTGCCCTCGATGCGCCCGGGGTGACGATCCTCCCGAACCACCGTCTCGTGCGCCAGGTGGCCGCGTTCGCGCTCGAGCGCCTGCTGGCCGACGCCGGCAAGTGGTTTGAGGTGCGCCCGCTGCCGAGCCCCATCACGGTGGAGCCCGGCACGATCGTCGTCGTCGCCGGGCGCGCGCCGCAGGGCGCGGTGCTGAGGCTCCGCCCCGAGGCCGCGGTCGACATCCCGTGGCCCGTCGACACCTCCGCGGCCTGGCGGCGCCTGGCCGTCTCGGTCCTGCACGAGGGGATCCTCACGCCCCTCCTCGGCATCACGGCGGAGCAGCTCGACCCCCGGACGCACGTCGGCTACACGGCGCAGGCGGAGGAGGCCGTGGCCCTCGTGCGCGAGGACGCGTACCAGGCGGCCTTCCTGATTCCGCCGGTGACGCCCGAGGAGCTTCGCGCGGTGGTGGCTGGCGGCGAGCTACTCCCCCCGAAGTCGACCCACTTCTACCCGAAGCTGCTGGACGGGCTGGTCTTCTACCGGCTCGGCGAGGAGTGAGCGAAGGACCGGGTCAGCGACCTGATTCCGATCCCGGCCCCCGCGCGGTGAGGGGTCGCGGCGGACCGGGCCGAGGCCGCCGTCAGACTTTGTGGGTCTCGCGCGTGGAGGGATGGAAGAGTTCGTCCACGGCAACGCGACGCGAAGACAGGCCCTGGCGGTGGTGATGACGGAGAAACGTCTCGAGGACCGTCCGGTTGGCGCCGACGCCGTAGGACCAGAAGTCCCACCCCAGGAGCTCCCGCGCGGCCTTGAGCTGCTCCTCCACGAACGGAAGGGTGACCTTGGTGGCGGAGGCGTCGGCGAGCCGCGTGACGGCGATCGTCTTCGCGTGGTCGAAGGCTTTCAGAGCCGCTGCCGGGAGCCAGGGATGCCGCTCGGCGAGTTCCCGGCGCACGCCGAGGAGATGCATGATGGGAAAAATCCCCGTGCGTCTGAAGTAATCCGTGGCGGCCCGCGTCGGATCGGAAAACAGCCACCCCACGGGCGCGTGCCCCCGCGCGGCGCACGAGGGCGCGCGGGGAGCGATGACCGCATCGATGTCACCGGCCTCGAGAAGACCGGATAGCGTCGCGCCTTCCGGCGCGGGCTCTAGCCGCACGTCGGCCGGCAAGGTGATCGCAATCTTCTCCGGCCGCCCCGGCTCCTCGATGCCGCCCCTGATCCACACGACATCGGACGGCTTGACGCCGAAATCGTCTTCGAGCATCGCGCGCGCCCACACGCAGGCGGTCAGCTGATACTCCGGCACGCCGATCCTTCGCCCCTTCAGGTCGGCCGGCTCGTGGATGCGATCGGTGCGGATGTAGATCGCGGTGTGGCGAAACGCGCGCGACAGGAAGGCCGGAACGCCGACATAGGGGTTGTCGCCGCGCGCGGTCTTCACGGTGAAGCTGCTCAGCGACAATTCGCAGATGTCGAACTCCGCATGTCGGAAGGCACGGAAGAAGATCTCCTCCGGATCCAGCATCATGAACACCGGCTCGACCCCATCGATCCGGGCCGATCCGTCGAGGAGCGGACGGGTCCGATCGTAGTCGCCGATCGCAAGGGACAGGTTCAGCCTGGTCATCGCTCTCGAGGCCAGGAATTGTCGACATCAGGTGGCGAAGTGTCAGGTACAGACCTTAAGGAGCACGGACGAGGGTGTCAAGGGGTGCTGCCCACCGTGGCACAGGCCGACAGCGACGCCGCCGGAAGCGACGCCACAATGGTCGCGCTTGCCGTGTTCATACGCGCCCCTCCCCCGGTTCGTCGCGGCCCGCCCTGCCATGCCCTCCTCACCACCACTGGGTGCGCTCCACCTTCCACAGGTAGTAGTCCCAGTTGCCGACCAGGCCGCAGTAGACGAAGGCAAGGAGCGAGACCGCGAGGCTCACCGCGAGCCCCCCGATGGGCAGCACGAGCGGCAGCAGGAGGAGGAGCCCCTTGGCGTAGAGCCCCTTCCGGAGGTACCAGAGGGGCCCGAAGACGAAGGCCGTCCAGTTCCACGTCGGCACGAATCGCCCGCCCCGCCGCGCAAAGCCGCTGAACGCGCGCTCCGCAGCCTCCTCGCCGGCCTCGTGGCGCGAGCCCGCAAGATCCGCGGGCACGAGCCTGACGGCCGCCGGCGGAGCTCCGGCGGCATAGAGCTCTCGGAGGAGTGCCGGCGCCTCGCCCTCGTGGAGTCGGACGCGGGTGATGAAGCCGGAGCCCGCCAGCGCCGCGACGACGGTCTGGACCGCGTGCGCCGGGAAGCGCTCGGCCAGCCGTCGCGCGAGCGCCAGACGCAGCGCCGCGTCGGCGATCCGGGTGACGCGCAGCTCGTGGAGCCGCGGCTCACTCTGGCCGGGTGCCGCGTCCATGTCGCTCGCGTTTCAGATCCCCGGCCACCGCACCGTCATCCCTTGGTCTTGAGCGCCGCCTCGTTCTCCCGGATGAAGGCCCGAATCTCGTCCGCCATGTCGAGCAGCTTCAGCCACTGCTCCTTGTACAGCGTCACAGGGAACCGTCCCAGCCCGTACACCGAGACCCCGCCCTTGTCGCTCACCTTGAGGTGGGTTCCCCTCCGTGCCCGAGCTCTGAGCGCCTCGTTCTCTGCCCGCAACCGGGCGAGTTCCGCGTTCGTGCTCTCGTCGACCATGCCCGCCCCTCCTCCGCGATGACCGCCCTCGATCAAATCTCTGCCGATCCCAGCCACGTCGAGAGCGCGTCCGTCGGATGAACCAGCGTCGGCGTCCGCAGGGTTCTCGACGTCAGCCGTCCTCCAGCCCACGAGTCTAGCTCCCTTCGTGGCTTTCCGTGGGCCAGCGCCTGGCGCATGCCGCCGGTCCCACTGCCGAATTTTCCCCCACTCCCGCGGAGACCCCACCCAGCATCCCCGCAGGTGGGTGCGTGCGACGTTCGTAAGTCCTTGTTTTTGCGGCCTCCGTGTCGTGGCACCGGGGTTGCCCTCCTGTGAAGGCGTTCCAAGTTCGCGGGTTGGGCAGCCAACCGGGAGGGCGGCACGTGGAGACCAGCCAGACGCATGAAGGCAGGCCGGATGGCGGAGCCGCGGCTCGACTCCAGGGGCTCGGCCTCGGGCAGACGACCCTGTGGGCATCGCCTTCCTGGCGCTGACGGTCGGGATCTTCTGGTACCAGTTCTCGCGAATCCAGCCCGGGGACGCCTCCGCGCGATGGGACCAACTCCGGTGGGGCTACCTCGCCCTCATCCTCCTCTGCCTTCCCGTCGAGACCGTCGCCTCGGCGCTCCGGATCTGGCTCCTCTGCAAGGTCCTCCAGCCAGGCGTCGGCCTCTGGACGTGCATCAAGGCCGAGTGGGCCAACGTGGCGCTCTCCGTGCTCACGCCGTCCCAGTCAGGCGGAGGGCCGGGCCAGATCTACATCCTGAACCGCGGCGGCGCGAGTGTCGGCACGGCGCTGACGATCAGCCTGCTCTCGTTCGTCGGGACGATGGTGGGCCTGCTCGGCATGGGTCTCTACTCGCTGCTCGGCTCCGGCACCGGCGCTACGGGCCCACTCTTCGCGGGGGCCGTGGGGACCCTCACCGCCATCAGCTCGGCGATGCTCCTCGCGGCGGTCTGGCCCGGGCTCTTTCGGGAGGCGCTGGGACTCCTCTCGCGGGCGCTCTGCGGGCTGGGGGAGCGGGAGGACCGCCTGGAGGACTGGTGGCCCCCACGCGAGCCGCGCGTCGGCCCTCCGGTGGACCGGATGAGCCGCCTCGCGGCCAGGCTGGCCGACCTCGTCTACAGCTACCGGGACGACGTCCGGCGGTTCCTCCGCGTGGGCAAGGCCAGCTTCGTGGGGGTCTGCCTGCTGAGCCTCGTCTTCCTCGTCTCGCGCGCGCTCATGGCCGTCCTCTGCGTTATGTGATTCAGCTGACCCTGAGCGTCTTTCTGATCGTCGGCGTCTACCAGTTCTACTTCTGGTGCCAGCGCAACCAGCTGGCCGAGCCACGGGAATTCAAGACTGCGATCGACGACCAGATCCCGTACCGGCCGGCGTGGGTGTGGATCTACAGCTTCCTCTACTACCCGATCATTCTCTACACGAACTGGGTCGTCCAGTCGCCGCGCCACTTCACCCACTTGGTGATCAGCTACCTGATCCTCCTGGGATTCCAGATGGTGTGCTTCGTGGCCTTCCCGGTGGTGACGCCGGAGCGCTGGCGGGCCAACAACACGCAACGAACCTGCTCCGAGCGCTTCCTCGCCCTCGTGCAGCGCTTCGACGCCCGCTCGAACAGCTTCCCGAGCATGCACACCTCCGTCGCGACGCTGACCGCGCTGCACCTCCTGCCGAGCCTCGGTGCCTGGGCGTTCGGGTTCCCGGTGCTCATCGGGCTGAGCTGCCTGTTCACGAAGCAGCACTACGTGATCGACGTCCCGGCGGGCGCAGCGCTGGGGTGGACGGCGTTCCAGGTGTTCAGGCTGGCTGCCTGAAGCCATGAATCCTCGAGGAAACGAGCCGGTCGAGCGGATACGATGCTCTCCGGGCCGTCCCAGGGGCTCGCGCCGATGGTGCCGTCCCCCTCGCGGTCGCGGGAAGCCCGGACGGGACCCGCCCCGCTTGACGGCCCATCAGGGTCGGCGTAGGCTCCTCCCGTGCCGGTCTTATTGGCTCACCTGGACGGTCCGAGGTCCGAAGGGCGCAGCGCAAGCCATGCGCATGCGGAGAAAGGACGGGACGAGCCTATGAGCGCGAACCGCCAGAACCGAACGTCAGCGCCCCCGCGGATGGGGTGGGGGGTGGCCCGCGCCGGCGCGATGGCCGTCGCGTTCCTGCTGCTCGCGGTCGGCAGCGCCACGGGCGCCGATCCGGTGCAGTTCGCGACCTATGGCATGCCGCACGACACGGTCTGGGGGCCGGTGATCGACGCGTTCTGCAAGAAGCACAGCTGCGTCCACGTCGACACCGACATGAGCAGCGCCGAGGCCATCACGAAGTTCCTCGCCGAGAAGAACAAGCCGGTGGCCTTCGCCACGGAGGCCGGGATCCTCTTCGGCCCGACGGCGACCAAGCGCGGCGCGGCCCTGGCATACAAGAACGCCAACTGGGACAAGCTGCCGGCCTGGGCCAAAGACCCCGAGGGGTACTGGTTCGCCGTCTACGTCGGCGTCCCGACGTTTTTGGTGAACCCCGCGCGCGTGCCGACGGTGCCGCACCGCTGGAGCGATCTGCTCAAGGGCAAGTACACGAAGGGCTTCGGCATCAAGGACCCGCACACCTCGGGCACGGCGCTGGCGACCGTCCTGGCCGCCAACGCCGCCGCGGGTGGGACGCTGGAGAACCTGCAGCCGGGGATCGACTATTTCCGGCGGTTGCGCGACGAGGGGGTCCTGAGCCCGGTCAAAGTCAGCGACTCGAACATCCAGAAGGGCGAAGTCCTGGTCACCGTCAAGTACGATCACGAAAACCTCATTCTCCGGGACAAGTTCGCCAAAGACCTCAAGCTCGAGGTCATCGTGCCCCAGGACGGCACGATCTACACGCCGTCGGTACTCATCCTCAACCGGTTCGCCCCGGACGAGAAGCTCGCCAGAGCCTTCGCCGACTTCGTCACGTCGGACGAAGGGCAGATCCTCCTGGCCTCGGCCTATCCGCGGCCGATCCGGTACATCGCGGGGAACCTCACGGTGCCCGCCGACGTGAAGGCGCGCTGGCTGCCTGACAGCGCCTACGAGGGGCGCGTCAAGCAGGACTTCAACTGGTCCGCGTTCTCGATGGACAGCTTCGCCCAGAAGTGGGCCAAGGAGGCTGCACCGTAGGGAGCGGAGCGCGCCGGGACCCCGGGCACGGGCGCGCCGGACGGGTGCGTCGGCCGGTCCTGCTCGCGGACCTCTGGCTGGGCGCCCTCGCCCTCTTCATCACGGCGGTCCTCGTCGCGCCGGCCGGCGCCCTGCTGGTCAACAGCATCGCGGCGGGCGGCGGGCCGACGCTCGACGTGTACCTTCGACTCCTGGCCACGCGCTCGTACCAGCAGAGCATCGTAACGAGCGTGCTCCTGGCCGCGACGTCGGCATCGCTCGGGACCATCGCGGGCGCCCTGGTCGCGCTCAGCCTCCACTACGGGGTCGGGGAACGCGCTCGCGGCAGCGCGATGGCCATTGCCACGGTGGCGACGAACTACGGTGGCGTTCCGCTCGCCTTCGGCTTCATCGTGCTGCTGGGATCACAGGGGATGCTGACCCTGATGCTGCGATCCGTGGCCGGCGAAGCCGTGAGCGTCGAGCTCGTGTCGTTCTGGGGGCTCGTCACGGTCTATCTGTACTTCCTGGTCCCCCTGTGTGTGCTCACCCTCTTCCCCTACCTGTCGGCGCTGCGTCCCGAGTACCGCGAGGCGGCCTCGGTGCACGGAGCGAGCGCGTTCCAGTTCTGGCGGCGCGTGGGTGGCCCCATCCTCCTGCCGCCCCTCCTCGCGAGCTTCGTCTTGCAGTTTGCCAGCGCGCTCGGCAGCTTCACGACGCCCTGGGCGCTGGTCGGTGGCGGCAGCGGGCTCAAGCTGATGACGCTGGAGGTCGCGTTCCTGTTCGGCGAGGTGGGTTACGACCTCGAGGCCGCGGATGCCCTGGCGGTCCTCATCATCCTGATCTCCGCCGGGTCGCTCGTGACCTATCACCTGCTGCTGCGCCGAGCGGCGCGCTGGCTGGGTTGACGAGTCCGGCGATGCGGGTGCTCGCGATCGTGCTGCTCCTCGCCGCGCTGACGTACCTGGCTCTGCCGGTGACGGCGGTGTTCCTGTTCGCCGTCGCGGAGAGCTGGACCGGCACGATCCTGCCGGCCGGGTGGACGCTGGCGTGGTTTGCCGAGACGGCGGCGGAGCCCCGCCTCGGGGAGACGCTCGGCCGATCGCTCCTGCTGGGCGCCTCCGTCGCCCTGGTGGATCTCGCGCTCGTGGTCCCGGCCCTCGTGGCCCTCACGGTGTCGCGGTCCCGCTGGCGGCCGCTCTTCGATACGGCGGTGCTGTTGCCCTTCGCCATGCCCGGCGTCGTGCTGGCGCTGGCCATCGTCCGCTTCTACGGGGTCGTGTGGCCCACCATCCTCAACACGCCCTGGCTGCTGGCCGGCGCCCACGGCGCGCTCGCCCTGCCCATCGTCTACTGGGCGATCCTCAACAACCTGAAGGGCATCCGGCTCGCCGAGCTCTACGACGCCGCCCGCACGAGCGGGGCCGGCTGGCTGCCCTTCTTGTGGCACGTCGTGCTGCCCAACATCCGGAACGGGATCGCCGTCGCCGCCGTCGCCGCGTTCGCGGCCTCGTTCACGGATTTCGCCGTCGCCAACTACATCGTCGGGGGGAGCTGGCTGACGTTCTCGGTCTGGCAGGGCTACGTCATCCACCTCAACGGCCACGTCATGGCCGTCACCGCGGTCATCACCTTCGCGGTCACCCTGGTGACGACCCTGGTGGTCGTCCAGGAGCTGCGGCGGACGCGCGTCAGAACGCCCGCGCCGGGCGGCCTCCGGTGAGCGCTCTGCGCCTGGACGCCATGTCCAAGCGCTTCGGCGCGACCATCGCGCTGGACCACGTCTCGCTCGACGTCGCCCGTGGCGAGTTCGTGAGCCTCCTCGGTCCGTCGGGCTGCGGCAAGACGACGGCCCTCCGGGTCACCGCAGGGCTGACGCACCCCGATACGGGGGACGTCTGGCTCGCGGGCGAGCGCGTCACCATGGTGCCGGCGGCTCGTCGCAACATCGGGATGGTCTTCCAGACGTGGGCGCTCTTTCCCAACATGACGGCCGCCGAGAACATCGCCTTCCCCTTCCGCGTGCGCAGGATGCCGCGCCGGCAGATCGTGGAGCGGACAGCCGAGATCGTCGCGCTCGTCGGGCTCCAGGGGCTCGAGGCGCGCTATCCGCACGAGCTGAGCGGGGGGCAGCAGCAGCGCGTGGGACTCGGCCGGGCCCTCGCCCGGGACCCGGCCGTGCTCCTGCTCGACGAGCCCTTCAGTGCCCTGGACGCGCCGCTCCGGCGCTCGCTGCTCCTGGAGCTGCGTCGTCTGCAGCAGAAGCTCGGAGTCACGACGGTCTACGTCACGCACGACCAGGAGGAGGCGCTGAGCGCCAGCGACCGCGTGGCGGTGATGGATCGCGGCCGCATCCTGGCGGTGGACACGCCGGACCGGCTCTATCTGGAGCCGACCTCGACCTTCGTGGCCAGCTTCATCGGCGCGCTCAACATCCTGGTCGGCGAGGTCGCCCCGGACGGTCGGACGGTGGCGTGCGGCCCGCTGACGGTTCCGGTCAGCGACCTCAACGGGGCCCGGCCCGGTGAGCGTGTCCGTGTCGGGGTGCGACCCGAGGACATCCGGCTCGTCCGGCCGTCCGAGGGAGGGCACGTGCGCGGCCGGATCGTGATGCGCTCCTTCCAGGGCGTGATCAGCCGGCTCGAGGTCGAGTGCGGCGACCTCCGGCTCCACGTCGACGTGCGCTCGGTTGACGCCCGCGACCTGGCGCCGCCCCGGGAGGTCGCGCTGTCGGTCCCCCTTCCGGGACGGGTGCTCGAGCGGCTGAACCGGCCGGCGCGCGCCTGACGCCCCGCCGCGGGCCTACAGGCCGCGGGCCCGCTCCTCGTCGGCGAGACAGGCGTCCAGGATCCCGAGCGCGGCGTCCATCTCGGCCTCGGTGATGATCAGCGGCGGCGTCAGGCTGAGGACGCTGTCGCCGCTGACCCGCAGGCTCAGGCCTCGCTCGAGCGCCCGGTAGAGGATCGCCTCGGCGGCGTCCCGCGCCGGCTCCCGGGTTTCCCGGTTCACGACGAGGTCCACCGCCAGGACCAGGCCGAGGCCGCGGATGTCGCCGATGAGCGGGTGCCGGTCGGCGAGCTCTTGCAGCCGGTTCAGTGCGTGGGCGCCGACGGCGCGGGCGTTCTCGACGAGGCCGTCCCGCTCGATGATGTCGAGCGTGGCCAGCACCGCGCGCGCCGCGAGCGGGCTCTTCTCGTGCGTGTAGTGGCCGATGGCGAGCGTCGCGGCGACGTCGAGCTCCGGCCGGGCGATGATCGCGGCCACCGGCATCACGCCGCCACCCAGGGCCTTGCCGACCACGAGGATGTCGGGCACGACCCCGTCGTGCTCGCAGCCGAACATCTTGCCGGTCTT
>CAZDYT010000039.1:1090-13843 GCA_964509395.1 uncultured bacterium | reverse complement strand
TCGTCTTCCGCCAGCTCCTCCGGCAACTGGCCGGTATCGATCCTGGGGCGGACCTTGCGACGACGCGCGACCACCTCCATCGCCGACTGTGGGACCGCTCACCCGAGCTGGCGCCCTTCGCTCCGGAGATCCTGTCCATCGTGGGCACGGGGTGCGAGGCGCTCGCGCAACGGCAGGCCGGTGCGCCGGACGATCGCCGCGACCGGCTGCGGGACGTGGTGACGGCGTGGGTCCGAGAGGAGTGCCGGGGGGCCCCTCGGCTCCTCGTCATCGAGGACCTCCAGTGGCTGGATCCCTCGTCGGGGGAGCTGCTGCGGCACCTGGCGCTTGAGGCCCGAGGCCTCCGGCTCATGCTCCTCATGACCTCACGCCTTGCGCGGGCCGGCACCAACCTGGAGCTGGCCGGGGTCCGCGAGATGTCGCTGAAGGCCCTCTCGGCTGAGGACATCCACGCCCTGGTGGACGCGCAGGTGGAGCCGTACCCGGCGAGCGAGCCGCTCCGCCAGACGGTGGCCTCGCGCTCGGAGGGGAACCCGTTCTACGTCGAGGAGCTGGTCCGGGCGTTTCGGGAGAGAGGTGACCTGGTGCTCGAGCACGGAGCGTACGATCTCCGCGAAGGGGCCGACCGCATGGTCCCCTCCACCATCAGTGCCCTCATCGCCTCTCGGGTCGATCGCCTTCCGGAGTCGGCCCGTGAGCTCCTCGCCGACGCGGCCGTGCTCGGCCAACAGTTCCCGCTGACCCACCTGCGGGCCCTGGTCTCTGGAGAGCGGTTCGAGGGGGATCTGGCGCAGCTCGAGCGGCGGGGATTTCTCGACCGCGAGGCCGGGAGTCCCGTTGCGATCCTGGCGTTCCGGCACATCTTGACCCAGGAGGTGGTCCATCGGACACTCCTCCAATCCGACCGCCAGAGCCGGCACCGGCGAGCCGCCGAGATGCTGGAGCAGCTCTACCGCGGCCGGACCGAGGAGGTCTGTGATCAGCTCGCTCACCATTGGGCGCTGAGCGACGCGCGGCTGCGGGCCCTCCCCTACCTCTTGACCGCTGCCGATGGGGCCGTGGGGGTCGGGGCCAACCGGGAGGCCATCGGCCATCTGCAGCAAGCCCTGAACCTGGCCACAGAGCATCCGGCGGGAAAGGACGAGGTGGCTGCCATCCGCCTCAAGCTTGCCGGGCTGCACTACATCGTCGGCGAACGATGAGGTCGACCGACGCCGCCTTCCGTGGAGGCTCCAATGACGACTCGTCAGCGTATCGTCACCGCGTTCGCCGCGTTGCTCTTCAGCGTCCTGGCCGTCGGGGGTCATGCGCTCGCGCAGGAGCCGGTCAAGATCAAGGTGGGCTGGGGGATCCCGGTGGAGAACGTGAAGTACATCATGATGAAGAAGCCGGAGAACCTGAAGCACCACGGGAAGGTCTACACGGTCGACTGGATCAACTTCCCGACGACCCCGCCTCAGGCGCAGGCGCTCGCCGCGGGGCAGATCGAGGGCGCCACCCTCGCCACCATCCCGCTCGCCAAGCTCCTCGACTCCGGCGCGGCCGACGTCAAGGTCGTGGCGGGGATCATCGAGGAGCGGCCGGGCTACTTCTCGACGACGTGGCTCGCGAGCGAGGCCTCCGGCATCACGAAGGTGGAGGACCTGCGAGGGAAGACGATCGGGACCTCGGTGTACGGCGGGTTGACCAACATCGTCGGGCGTGCCGTGCTGCGCAAGCACGGCTTGGACCCGGACAAAGACGTGAAGATCGTCGAGGTGCCGTTCCGGGTGATGCAGGAGAACATCAAGAAGGGCCAGATCGCGACCGGTGAGCAGCCGCAGCACTTCTACACCGCGGCCCACAAGGCGGGCGGGTTCCGGGATCTATTCAACGCCCGCGAGATCTTCCCCGAGCTGCCCATCCTCGTGCACGTCTTCCGGGCCGACTTCATCGCCAAGCACCCCGAGGTGGTCCGCGCGTTTCTGGAGGACTGGGTAACCGCCTCGGAGTGGATGCAAAGGAACCGCGCCGAGGCGATGGAGATCTACGCGCAGGTCACGCGCATCCCGAAAGAGCTCCTGCAGGAGTTCTTCCTGACCGCCAAGGACTACTACTACCCGCCGGACGGGTTGCCGAACATCCCGGCGATCCAGAAGGTGTTCGACCACCTCCTGGAGACGAAGGAGATCGGGAAGGGCCTCGACGCCCGGCAGGTCGTCGACCTGCGCTACCACCCCAAAGCGCGCTGATACGGCGCAGGAGACGAACCGGCTACGCCTCGAGGGCCTGTTCGCTCCAGGCGAGGACGCGCGCCCGGAGCGCGAGCAGCAGCTTGTCCAGGGCGAAGCCGATCAGGCCGATCGCCAGGATCGCCGTGTACATCTCGACGATCTTGAAGTTCCGCGCGGCGAGGATCATCACGTGGCCCAGGCCGCTGCCCGCCGCCACCATCTCCGACAGGAAGACGACGATCAGCGAGACGATCAATCCCAGACGGATGCCGGTGAAGACGTGGGGGAGGGAGGCCGGCCACACGACGCGGCGGAGGATCGCGGCCTCCGAGTCCCCCATGGCCCGGGCCGACCAGACCAGGTGGGCCTCCACGATCTGGGCGCCGTGGAAGCTGTTGATCACGACGGGGAACAGGGCGTCGACGAAGACCAGGGCGACCTTCGAGCCGTGCCCGAGGCCGAAGAAGAGGAGGAAGATCGGGATGAGCCCGATCTTCGGCACCGGGAAGCCGAACGCGAACACCGGGGCGAAGAACCCTTCGACCCCACGCCGCCGCCCCATCAAGAGCCCGAGCGGAATCCCCACGAGGAGCGCCAGGCCGTAGCCCGCCGCCATACGCCCCAGGCTCTGGCCCGCGTGGTAGACGAGCGTGCCGTCCCAGGTCAGGGCGACGAGCCGGCCCGCGATGGTCGAGGCCGGCGGGAAGAGGACGGGGTTGAAGAGCCGCGCCCGGGCCGCCGCCTCCCACAGGGAGACGAGCAGGAAGACCGACGCGTAACGGCCGAGGACCCTCAGCACGCCGCGATCCCCGTCACCGCGACTCCTTCCAGGCGAGCAGCCGCGCCATCAGGACGAGGTAGAGCCGGTCGTAGCAGAACCCGATGGCGGCGATGGTGAGCATGCTGGCGTAGGTGAGGTCGTACTGCCCGGTCTCCATCGTGTAGGCGATGAACCAGCCGAGTCCCTGGCGTCCCGCGAGCATCTCCGACCCCACGAGCACGATGAGGGAGACGATGAGGCCGAGCCGGATCCCGGTCAGGATCTGGGGCGAGGCGGCGGGGAGCACCACGCGCCAGAGGATCCGCCACGTCCCGTCGCCCATCGCGCGGGCCGACCAGAGGTAGTTCGGGTTCACGTCGCCGGCGCCGTGGTAGGCGCTGATGACGATGGGGATGATCGTCCCGATGAAGATCAGCATGATCTTCGACAGGGCGCCGATCCCGAACCAGAGCATGAAGAGCGGGATGAGCGCGGCCTTGGGGATGGGATTGGTCAGCGTGAGGAGAGGCTCGAAGAAGGCGCGGGCGTTGCGGTTCCACGCCATCAGGATGCCGAGGCTCACCCCCACCACGATGCTGAGGGAGAGGCCGGCGATCTGGCGGGAGAGGGAGAAGAGGACGTGGCGCGGCAGCTCCCCCTCGCGCACCAGCACCCCGACCTGGCCGAGGGCGACGGAGAACGGGGGCAGGATGTCCGGGGAGGCCAGTCCCAGCCGGGGGAGGAGCTCCCACGCCGCGAGGAAGAGCCCGAGGGAGTAGTTACGGCCGAGGCCCGCGAGCGCGCGCCGCATCACGTCCCGCCTTCAGGACTTCTTCCTTCACCAGCTGCCAGACCTCGCCGCGCAGCTCCATCGCCCGGACGTCGCTCAGCAGGGCCTCCAGGACACGCGGGCGGCCGAACGGGACCCCGACCACCTTCTTCACGGTGCCCGGCCGCGCCGTCATGACGATGATCCGGTCCGAGAGGAGGACCGCCTCCTCCACGCTGTGGGTCACGAAGAGGATCGTCTTCTGGTTCGCCTCCCAGATCCGCAAGAGCTCTTCCTGCATGAGGCTCCGGGTCTGGGTGTCGAGCGCGCCGAAGGGCTCGTCCATCAGGAGGACGTCGGGATCGTAGGCGAGCGTCCGGGCCAGGGCGACCCGCTGCTTCATCCCCCCGGAAAGCTCCCGCGGATAGTGCTGCTCGAAGCCCTCCAGGCCCACCATGGTGACGTACTCGCGGGCCAGGGCTTCGCGGTCCGCCGGGCTCCCCTCGCGCAGCCCGTACATGACGTTCTGGAGCACGGTCTGCCAGGGGAAGAGCGCGTACTCCTGGAAGACGATCCCGCGGTCCCGGCCGGGCCCTGTCACCCGGCGGCCGTCGACCAGGACCTCACCCTCGGTGGCGGCGATGAAGCCGGCCACGATGTAGAGAAAGGTGCTCTTGCCGCAGCCCGAGGGCCCGAGGATCGAGACGAACTCCCGGTCGCGCACCGTGAGGCTCATGGCCTGGAGCGCGGTGACCTCGACCCCGCGGCGCGCGTCGCGGAATTTCTTCCCGACCTCGCGGGCGACGATCTTTTCGTGCATCGGGAAGTCTTCCCCTCACCCCGACCCTCTCCCCGGGAGGAGAGAGGGAGCTCAGGAGAGCAGGGGCCACCTGGTCTCGACCCGGAGCCCCGCCCTCGCGATCTGCGCCCGGGCCAGGGCCTCGACCCGGGCGTAGACGGCGTGCTCGTCCACGGTCGTCAGGCGCCCCTGGTCCAGCACGACCCGGCCGTCGATGAGGACGGTCTTCACGCTGGCGCCGGTGGCGCTGTAGACGAGGTTGTTCAGCGGGTTCAGGAGCGGGCGCCACTCCGGCGTGTCGAGGTCGCAGAGGACCAGATCGGCCCGCTTGCCGACCTCGATGGAGCCGATCTCCCGCTCCAGCAGCAGGGCCTCGGCGCCGCGGATCGTCGCCATCTCGAGCACCCGCTCCGGCGGCATGACGCCGACGTCGAGCCGGCTGTCCTTGTAGATCGTGGCCACGAGGGACATCATCCGCAGCATGTCGAAGTGGTTCGAGCCGTTGCCGCTGTCGCCGCCGAGGGAGACGCAGACCCCGCGGTCCAGCATCTCGGGGAAGCGGCCGTGGGCGGCGAGCCCTTTCGTGTGCTTGAGCCCCGCCGTCGGGCAGTGGGAGATCTTCACCCCGCGCGCCGCGAGGAGCGCGATGTCGGCGTCGCTCACGTACACCATGTGGCTGAGCTTGGTGTTGGGGGCGAGGACGCCCCACGCATCGAGCTGGGCGAGCGGGATCCGGTCGGCGGTCTTGCGCGAGGGATGGGAGGCGAAGTGCATCATCCCCCAGCCGACCCCGTGGCGATCGGCGAGCGCCTTGGCGCCGCGGACGAGCGTCTCGGAGCACGTGCCGAAGCCGAGGAGGACCGGCCAGGCGCGGGTCCGTCCCTCGCCTCGGCCGGGTATCTCGGCGAGCATCGCCTCGTTGGCGCGGAGCGCCTCGGCCGTCGTCTGCCGCAGGCGCCCCGGGCCCTCGACCAGGTCCCACGTCCACCGGCCCAGGATCGCGCGCATGCCGATCTCGGCGACGGCGCCGGCGACGGCGGGGACATCGAAGAGCGTCCCGGCCTCGCAGAACGTCGTGGTGCCGGTCCGGATCATCTCGAGACACGCCAGCAGGGCGGAGTAGCGCTCCTCCTCGGGCGTGATCACCGAGTAGAGCGGGATCAGCCAGTCGGGGAGGTAGCGGTCCACCGGGACGTCGTCCGGGAGTAGGCCGCGGTTCACGTGCTCGGAGAGGTGGACGTGGGTGTCGCCGAAGCCGGGGAGCACGACGGCCCGCCGGGCCTCGATCACGCGGTCGGGAGGGCGCGGCGGCCGGATCTCACGGGCGCGGCCCACCTGGACGATGTCGCGCCCGTCGACCAGGATGGAGCCGTCGGTGAAGATACGCCGCTCCCGATCCACCGTGATGACGCACCCGTGCTCGATGAGGATCATGGCGGCGTGTCCGACACCCGTCGGGCCGGCCGGCAGGGTCTGTCGCGGCGAACACACCCGAAGCCCGGCGGGATCCGCGTCATGCGGGCCTCGGGGCTGGATTGTCGCACGGCCCCGCGAAGCGGTCGAGGACGGGGCGGAGGAGATCCGGCCGGTCGCTGACGATCCCCGCCACCCCCCACTCGGCGAACTGCCGGGCGTCCGCCGGATCGTTGACCACCCGCACGTAGCAGTCGAGCCCGGCGTCCCGAGCCGCGGCGACGTCCCGCGGCGTGGTCAGGTCGGGCGGGAGACAGACGGCATTGAAGACGCCCCGCGGGCCGAGCGCCGATGGCGCGAGGAGGCGGCCGACCACGAGCGCCCCCGTCCGCACGTCGGGGTCGAGGTCCCGGCACTTTCGGAGCGCGTGGTGGTCGAACGAGACGACGAGCGTCCGGTCCGCCACCTCGTAGATCTGAAGCAGCGTGAGGAGCCGCTCCTCGATGCTCGGGTAGAAGTCCGACCCCTTTCGGAGCTCGACCCCGAACGCCACGCGGCCTCGGAAGCGCTCGAGGACCTCGCTGAGCGTCTGGATCCGCTGGCCGCGGAACCGCCGCCCGAACCAGCGCCCCGCATCGAGGCGCTTGAGCTGCTGCGCCGTGTAGTCGCGGACGGCGCCGCGCCCATCGGTGGTGCGTTCGAGGCGTGCATCGTGGATGACGACGAGCTGGTCGTCCGCCGAGAGGTGGACGGCGAGCTCCAGCGCGTCGGCCCCCATCGCGATCGCCGCCTCGTAAGCCGGGATCGTGTGCTCGGGCGCCACCGTGGAGGCCCCGCCGTGGGCGACCAGGAGCGGCCGGACACCGCGAATCGTTGTCATCGCGGGCGGGTGCGTGTCAAGATGGGGCTGTGCGTCATGCTCCGCTGTGGTTCCTCGACCTCTGCCGCCCCGTTTTGGCGCTGGTCGCACGGCTGCTCTTCCGGATCCGCTTCCAAGGGGTCGAGCACGTCCCGCCGTCCGGGCCGGTCCTCATCACGCCCAACCACGTCTCGTTCATGGACCCGGTCCTGATCACGCTCCCCCTGCACCGCGTCCTTCACTATATGACCCTCGAGCGCTTCTTCCGCGTTCCCGTCTTGGGACCTCTCATCCGCTGGAGTCGCGCCTTCCCGGTTCGGGACGACGAGGGCGACCGCCAGGCGGCACGCACGGCGATCCGGCTCCTCCGGGCGGGCGAGGCCCTGGTGATCTTTCCCGAGGGTGGGCGCTCGCCGGATGGGCGCGTGCAGCCGTTCCGTCCCGGCGCGTTCCGGATCGCGCTCCGGACCGACGTGCCGGTCGTGCCGGTGACCATCGCCGGCGGCTTCGAAGCCTGGCCGGCCCACCGTCGCCTCCCGCGCCCGGGCCGGATCACGATCACCTACCATGCCCGGCTCACGCGGAAGGACTTGCCGCCCGCCGCGGACCCGAAAGCTCAGCCGGAGCTCCTCGCCGAGTTGGTCCGACGTCGGATCGAAGAGGCCCTGCCGACCTAGGTCACCCGGAGGGGGGCTCCGCCCCCCTTCCGGACCTCCCCCGAGGAGGAGTTTCGCCGGCGAAGCCGGCGTTCGGAGCGGAACACCTTGAGGCGTTGCGGCAGTTCTTTCGCGAGTGGCGCGGTTTCTCCGACAGGGTCCTGCGACGAAGACGGGCGCCGCCGCCGGAGGCCGGGAAGCTGGAGTCATCGCAGCCCGGGGTTGCTCTGCGGGTTCTCGCGCGATCGGGTTCCTTCAGCTCGGCGGGGGCCGCCGCCGGCCGTCGGCCGTGAGCTCCTCGACCTGATAGCCGGCGGCCCGGAGGCCCGCCACGATCGCCTCGATCTGCTCCCGCCCCGAGGTCTCGAGCGTGAGCACGACCTCGGTCTCCCCGATCGCGGCGGCCGTGAAGGCGCGGTTGTGGCCGATGTCGAGGACGTTGGCGCGCTGGGCGGCGACCACGGCGCAGAGGTGCGCGAGCGCGCCGGGCCGGTCGGTGAGGAGCACTGCGAGGCGGACCAGCCGGCCGTCCTTGACGAGGCCCTTCTCGATCACTCGCGAGACGATGTTGACGTCGATGTTGCCGCCCGAGAGGACGAGGACGACGCGCTTCCCTGCGAGGGCGATCTTCTTGTTGAGGACGGCGGCCAGCGTGGTCGCCCCGGCGCCCTCGACGACGGTCTTCTCGATCTCGAGGAGGAGCAGGATGGCGTTGGCGATCTCCGCCTCGTCCACCACGACCACCTCGTCCACGTAGCGCCGGGCGAGCTCGTAGGTGAGGCCGCCGACCCGGCGCACCGCGATGCCGTCGGCGATCGTCGGTCCGGGAGCGAGATCGACCGGGCCGCCCCGCTCGAGCGCCTCGCGCATCGAGGGGAGCGCGGCGGCCTGGACCCCGATGACCTCGACCCGCGGGGCGCGCGCCTTCACGGCGACCGCGATGCCGCCGATGAGGCCCCCGCCGCCGACGGGCACGATCACGGCATCGAGATCGGGGACCTGCTCCAGGAGCTCGAGGCCGATCGTTCCCTGTCCCGCGATGACGGCCGGATCGTCGAAGGGGTGGACGAAGACCGCGCCGGTCGCGGCTTCGCGCCGGCGGGCCTCCACGTAAGCCTCGTCGTAGTCCCGGCCCGCCAGAACCACCGTGGCGCCATGGCGTCGGCACTGCGTCACCTTGATGAGCGGCGCCCACTCGGGCATCACGACGGTGGCGGCGATGGCGAGGCGCTGGGCGTGGTAGGCGACGGCGAGGCCGTGGTTGCCGGCGCTCGCGGCGATGACCCCTCGCGCCCGCTCCCCGGAGCGGAGGGTGAGGAGTTTCGAGAGCGCGCCCCGCTCCTTGAAGGAGCCGGTCATCTGGAGATTCTCGAGCTTGACGTGGCACCGCGCCCCCGTCAGCTCGCCGAGGGTCGCGGAGGCCGGGCAGGGAGAGCAGTAGATCGCGTCCCGGATCCGGGCGTGCGCCGCTTCGACGTCCGCGATGCCGATCACGGGGCCACCGTATCGAATCGCGGCCGGCTCTGTCAAATGCGGGCCGCCCGCGCTCCGCGCGACCTCCGGGGTCCGCGCCGCCGCCAGTGATCCCGGAAGGGCCTTGACACCCCGCGCGCCGCTTGCCACCATGTGGACACTTCGCACCCCACCTTTTCTCTTCGCGGTGAGACGGGCAGGGCAAGGACCCGGTAACCCAGGGGAGTGAGACGATGCGGAACCAAGCGGCCAAGTCTTCGCGGTTGAGCCGGCGGCAGTTCTTGGCGGGGAGCGGCGTGGTCCTGGCGGCGAGCGCGGGCCTCGGAGGCCGCGCCCACGGGCAGGCCCGGCGCGGCGAGATCATCGCCGGGCTCTCCGAGCGGATGCTGACGCTGGACCCGGCCAACCATTACTCCATCGCCTCGACGTCGGTGCTTCGCCACGTCTTCGACCCGC
This sequence comes from uncultured bacterium, assembly GCA_964509395.1. Taxonomy (GTDB): domain Bacteria; phylum Methylomirabilota; class Methylomirabilia; order Rokubacteriales; family DASRDR01; genus CAZDYT01. The sequence goes on along the minus strand of CAZDYT010000039.1, from coordinate 4,445 downwards.
TCGTGGAGGTGACGAACGAGAGCAAGTTCGTCCCGGCGCTGGCGGAGTCGTGGCGCGCCGTGAGCAACACGTCCTGGCGGTTCACCCTGCGGAAGGGCGTGACGTTCCACGACGGGAGCCCCTTCAACGCCGACAGCGCCGTCTACACGCTGCGGCGCGTCCACGAGAACACCAAGCTCATCAAGGCGTTCGTCTACCAGGACATCGAGTCGGTGGAGAAGGACGGCGACTACGCGGTCGTCGTCCACACCAAGCGGCCATTCGGCTCGCTCCCCGCGCACCTCACGATGTTGGGCATGCTGCCGCCGAGCGCCGCCTCGAACGAGGACGAGTTCTTCAAAAAGCCGAGCGGGACGGGGCCGTTCCGTTTCGTGAGCTGGACCCACGGGGACCACATCGTCCTGAGCGCCAACCCGGCCTACTGGAAGCCCGGGATCCCGAAGGTCGAGAAGGTCACCTTCCGCTTCATCCCGGAGATCTCGACGCGCGCGGCCGGCGTTCGCGCGGGGGATCTGCACGTGATCGACCGCGTTCCGCCGGACCTCGTGCAGACGCTCAAGGGGACTCCGGGAGTACGGGTCCTCGACGTGCCGGCCGTCGAGACGCAACGGTGGCACTTCCAGCTCGCCAAGGATCCGGTCAAGGATCCGCGGGTGCGCAAGGCGATCTCGCTGGCCATCGATCGCAACGTGATCATCAAGGACCTCCTGCTGGGCTACGGCCGCCCCGTCGTCAGCCCGATCCCCCCGGGCCTGATCGGCCACACCAACCTGGGACAGAAGCCGTACGACCCGGAGAAGGCGCGCCAGATCCTCAAGCAGGCGGGGTACCAGAACCTCACGATCGATTTCGTGCTGATGAAGGACCTCTATCCCAAGCAGCTCGAGATCGCTCAGGCCGTGGCGTCCATGCTGGCCGAGGTCGGGATCAAGATGAACATCAAGAACCTGGAGATCGCCACGGCGCGCGAGCACCGCTCGGCCGGGACGTATGACATCTTCTTCTCCGGCTGGGCGCACATGCCTCACGACACGGACTGGTACCTGGGCCAGTGGTTCACGAAAGCAGGGGCCGAAAAGCGCACCCGCTTCTATGACCCGCGGGTCGAGCAGCTCATCGCCGAGGGGCGGGTGCCCGATCCCAAGGTGCGCCAGCAGAAGTACGAGGAGCTCGAGCGGATCCTCTGGGATGAGGAGCCGGAGATCTGGCCGTACTACAGCGTGGCCATTTACGCCATCAGCGACAAGCTGCGGAACTTCGAGGCTCGCCGGGACTACTACGTGTTGCTGTACGACGTCGGCATCGCCTGAGGCTTCCCTCTCCCTCCCGCCGGGCGGGAGAGCGTCGGGGTGCGGGTGAGGTCCACGCCCGCGTCGGCCTCCTCCCGCCTTTTCCGCCGGCCCAGAGGGTGAAGCGCCGATGAAGTCCTACCTCGTCCGCCGGCTCTCGCACTCCGCCGTCACCCTGGCGGGCGTCTCCGTCCTCGTCTTCGTGATCCTCCGCGTCGTTCCCGGGGATCCGGCCAAGATGCTCCTGCCCGAGGGCGCCCCCCACTCGGCGGTGGAAGAGCTCAATCGCCAGCTCGGGCTCCGCGAGCCGCTGTGGGTTCAGTACGGAATCTTCTTGCGCAGCGTCGTGCGCGGCGACTTCGGGCAGTCCTTCCAGTACCGGGCGCCGGCGCTCCAGGTCGTCGTCGAGCGGCTGCCGGCTACCCTCGACCTGACGCTCGCGGCCATGGTGCTGACGATCGCGTTCGGCGTCTCCATCGGGATCGTGGCAGCCGTCCGGCAGGGGACCGGCTACGACTACACCAGCACCGTCCTGGCAGTGCTCGGGCAGTCCCTGCCGAACTTCTGGCTCGGCATCATGCTCGTCCTGCTCTTCGGGGTGACGCTCCGCTGGCTCCCCACCTCCGGGTTTCACGGCTGGCAGCACCTCGTCCTGCCGAGCATCACGCTGGCGGCTTTCCCCACGGCGCTCGTCGCGCGGCTGACCCGCTCGAGCATGCTGGAGATCCTGCACCGCGACTACATCCGGACCGGCCGCGCGAAGGGGCTGGCCGAGCGGATCGTCGTCCTGCGCCACGCGCTCAAGAACGCGACGATCCCGGTCCTGACGGTGATCGGCCTCCAGATCGGGACGCTCCTCGGCGGGGCCGTCATCACGGAATCGGTTTTCGCGTGGCCCGGCATGGGGAAGCTCGTGGTGGACGCCATCTTCTTCCGCGACTTCCCGGTGGTGCAGACGATCCTGATCCTCTCCGCCACGATCTTCGTCGCGATCAACCTTCTCGTGGACGTGCTCTACACGTTCCTCGATCCCCGGATCCGGTATACCTGAGCGCCCATGGCGGGCAAGCGGGTCTCCGCCGTCGCCGAGTGGGCCCCGCGGCCGGTCATCCGGGCGGTCCCGGCCCCGCGGGGCCTCGCCCGCATCTGGCGGCGAAGCCCCATGGCGCTCGTGGGAGGCCTCGTTCTCCTCATCGTCGTCCTGGCCAGCGTGCTCGCCCCCGTGCTGACGCCGGTGGACCCGATCAAGCCGACCTTCAGCAAGCGGCTGCAGCCGCCGTGGGCGCTCGGGGGGTCGGAGGCGTACGTCCTGGGGACCGACAATCTCGGGCGCGACATCTTCGCGCGCGTGCTCTACGGCGGCCGGATCTCGCTGACACTCGCGAGCAGCGCGGTCCTCCTCGCCGCCGGCGCGGGCGTCGTCGTGGGGCTCGTCGCCGGCTCCCTGGGCGGTCGGGTGGACGACCTCATCATGCGCCTGGCCGACGTGCAGCTGGCGTTCCCCGTGATCATGCTGGCCATCGCGATCGTCGCCGTCGTGGGAACGAGCCCGGTGGCGCTCGTCTCCGTCCTGGCTCTGAGCGGCTGGGTCCTCTACGCCAGGACCATCCGGGCCAATGTCCTGACGATCCGGCAGCTCGAGTACGTCGAGGCCGCCCGCACCGTGGGCGCGAGCGATCTCCGGATCGTCGTGCGCCACATCCTGCCGAACACGCTCGCGCCGATCCTGGTGATCGGATCGAGCCAGTTCGCGACGATGGTCCTGCTCGAATCCGGTTTGAGCTTTCTCGGCATGGGCATCCAGCCGCCGCAGCCGGCCTGGGGCATGATGCTGGCGGAGGGGCGCGACTACCTGTCGAACGCCTGGTGGCTGGCGACGATCCCGGGGATGGCGATCTCCCTCGTCGTCCTCGGGGCGAATCTGCTTGGCGATGGCCTCCGGGACCTCCTCGACCCGCACCTCCGGCGGGCGTCGTGATGGGGCTGACGACCGGGCTCGTCCTCGGGGCGCCCCCGGCCCTGCGCCTCTTCCAGGGGCGACGATGAAGCTCGCGCTCCTCGGCGCC
>CAZDYT010000039.1:0-1080 GCA_964509395.1 uncultured bacterium | reverse complement strand
GGCGGCGCCCGGGGTCTCCGAGCTGCTCGTGGCGGACGTGGACGCGGCGCGCGCGGGCGAGGTCGCCCGCACCGTCGGCGCCCGCGCCGTCGGGTCGGTCGAGGCGGCGCTCGACCGGGCGGAAGCAATCGTCATCGCCGCCGCCACGGACGCCCACGCCGGACTCATCCGGGCTGGCGCGGACCGTGGCCTCCCGGTCTTCTGCGAGAAGCCGATCGCCCTCGAGCTGGACGAGACCCGGCGCGTCGTCGAGGAGGCGGAGGCTGCCGGCATTCCGCTCCAGATCGGCTTCCAGCGCCGGTTCGATCCCGCCTACCGGGAGGCGCGGCGGCTCATCGCGACCGGGGCGCTGGGCACGATCTACGCGATCCGCCTGGCCGGCCACGATCCCGCCCCGCCGCACGAGGCCTACATCGCGGCCTCCGGCGGGCTCTTCCGGGACTTCTCGATCCACGACTTCGACGTGATCCGCTGGCTGACCGCCGCCGAGGTGGAGGAGGTCTACGCCGACGGCGGCGTGCGCGGCTTCGAGGTCTTCGCCCGGTACGGGGACGTGGACACGGCGGTCGCCACGCTGCACCTGAGCGACGGCACGCTCGCCGTCCTCACCGTCGCTCGCCACGATCCCCTCGGCTACGACATCCGCACGGAGATCTTCGGCTCCCGCGACAGCGTGGCGGTCGGGCTCGGCCCGCGCACGCCGCTGCGCTCCCTCGAGCCGGGTGTCCCGCCGCCCGCGGGGCCGACCTGGCAGAACTTCCTCGTGCGATTCGAGGAGGCGTACCGGGCGGAGCTGGCGGAGTTCGTGCGCGTCGCGCGGGGCGAGGTCCCGAGCCCGTGTACCGGCCGCGACGGGTTCGCGGCGCTCCAGGTCGCGCTCGCGGCCACGCGCTCGCTCCGGGAGCACCGCCCCGTCCGCGTCGCCGAGGTCACCTGACTCTCGGCCGCCCGCCCGCCGTGGCGCGCAGTGCGCTCCGCGCCGTGGGACGCCCCGTTCGCCGCGTCACGAATCTTGGGACGTCCGACGGGCCGCGGGGCCTGTCGCCGCCTTGCCCCGCTCGCGCGCAGGCTCGTCACCCG
>CAZDYT010000038.1:0-13862 GCA_964509395.1 uncultured bacterium | reverse complement strand
AGCACCTTGAGGGACTGCGCCGCGTACCCGGGCACCTCGCCGTTCGCCAGCGACCGGGAAAAGGACGCGAGGACGGTGGAGGCCGCGGGGAAGAGGAGGGGGCTCACCTCCCCGAGGCGCGCGACGGCCTCCCAGAGGGCCAGCAGGCCCGCCACGATCGCCGCCTTCCGAACCGGAGGCCGCTGCCAGAGCTGTCTCATGCGCCCCTCCTTCACTCGAGGATCGCCTGGACCTCGCGCTGCATCGCGAGAGCCGCCTCCGTCTCCCGCTCGCCGGCCGCCGGGTTGCCCAGGACCCGCCGGACGCGCCCGGGGCCCGGGGAGAGGACCAGGATCCGGTCGCCGAGGAGGACGGCCTCGGGAATCGAATGGGTGACGAAGAGGATCGTCTTCCGGGTCGCCTCCCAGATCCCGAGCAGCTCTTCCTGCATCTTGCGGCGGGTGAGCGCGTCGAGGCTCGCAAACGGCTCGTCCATGAGCAGCATGCGCGGATCGAGGCCGAGCGACCGGGCGATCGCCACCCGCTGCTTCATGCCGCCCGAGAGCTGATGCGGGTAGGAGTCCGTGAACCGCTCGAGCCCGACCATGGCGATGAACCGCATCGCTTCGGCGCGGGCCGCCGGCCCCGACAGCTTCCTGGCCACGCGCAGGGGGTACGTGACGTTGCCGAGGACCGTCTTCCAGGGCAGGAGCTGGTCGAACTCCTGGAAGACGACGACCCGGTCCGGGCCCGGCCGCGTCACGCTCCGACCCTCCAGCTCGATCGAGCCGCGCGCCGGCGGCAGGAACCCCGCGATGGACTTGAGCAGCGTGGACTTGCCGCATCCGGAGGGGCCGAGCAGGATGAACTTCTCTCCTTCGCCGACGGAGAACGACACGTCCTCGACCGCCGTGAACAGCCGGTGCTCCGTCGGATACGCGATCGTGACGTCCCGCACCCGCAGCAGCTCAGTCACCGCTACCCCTCGCAGGGGGCGCCGCGGGGCGCCCATGCGCCGCGCCACCCCCCTGGCCGGTTCACCACTCAGTTGCCCGGGAGGCCGTGCAGGTGCTCGAAGGCGTAATCCTTCCACGACCCTGGCACGCTCTTGATCATCCCGATCTTCTGCATGAACGCGGCGAACTTGATGAGACCTCTCGGCGTCATCGAATACCGGAGGCCCTCCTGCTTCATGATCCCGAGGATCTCCTCGGGCGTGGACTTCGCCTTCTCGCTGGCCACGTAGAGCTTCGCGGCCTCGGCCGGCTTCTCGGTGGTGAAGTCGGTCGCCTCCTTCAGCGCGTCGACGAACGCCCTGACGAGCCCCGGGTTCGCCCTCGCCCACTTCTCGTTCGCCCACACGAGGTTGAACGTGTGGGGCCCGCCAGCGGCCTGGTAGCTGTCGAAGACCTTGTGGATCCCGGGATCGCGGAGCTGCTCGTACTGGAACGGGGGCGAGGAGAGGTGGCACGTGATCTCGCGCTTGGAGAGGATCGCCGCCGTCGCGTCCGGATGCGCCATGGCGACGACCTGCTGGTTGAGCGCCTTCGGGTTCCCGAGCTCCTTCTCCGCCTCCATCTGGAGGACCACGTGCTGGATCGAGCCGATGGCGGGCATCGCGATCCGGTCGAGCGGCTTGAGGTCCTTCAGGCCCTTGATCTCCGGGCGGGCGCAGTTGAGGAAGAGCGGCATCTCGTTCAGCGCGGCGAGCGTCTTCCAGCCGACGCCCTTGTCCACGGCCTGGATGAACGGGCCGAGCCCGCCGGAGCCGATGTCGAGCTGACCGGCCACCATCGCGTCGCGGATGACGGGGCCCGAGGTGAGCTGCCGCCACTCGAGCTCCACCCCGGGAAGCCGCTTCTCCAGGAGCTTCAGCTCCCGCATGACGATGAGCGGCAGATAGCCGAGCCCCGGCTGCTTGACGATGCGGAGAACCTTCGCCTCCTCCGCTCGGGCCTCACCCACGAGGGTGAGCGCCGCCGCCGTCGCGACCAGCAGCCCCACGACCCGCCTGCGATGCGTTCGGCTCATGAGACGCCTCCTGTCCGGCGACCGTCAGTCGCCGATTTCGACCATTGCCGCCGGCGCCGCCGCGTCCGGCCGGGCGCGCGTCAGGCGCACGGGCTCGGTCCACACCCCGAGCTCGCCGCACCGCTCCGCCACGAGCACGTTCACGAGCCAGCGCGCGTCGTCGGGCTCGGGGTAGTCCGCCCGGTAGTGAGCGCCCCGGCTCTCCCGCCGCGCGAGCGCGCTCCGGGCGATCAACCGCGCGGCCAGCGCCTGGTTCCGCGCGTCGAGCCATCCCTGCCAGGCCAGGTTGTACGCGGGCCCGCCCGGCACCGTGGCCGCCTCGAGGCGCCCCGCGAGATCCTCGAGCGCCTGGAGCGCCGTCGCGAGCCCCGCCTCCGTCCGGACGAGGCCGGCCTCTTCCCACATCACGTCGCGGAGGGCCGCGCGGATCGGCACGGTCTCGTCGCGCGCGCCCGTGCCGAGCGTCGCGCGCGCCGCGGCCGCGCGGTGCTCGGCGTCACGCTCGGAGAGCGCCGGCCGCGGCCGCCCCACTACGAAGGACGCCATCACCTCGCCCGCGATTCCGCCGAAGACGGTCGAGTCCGCCACCCCGTTTCCGCCGAGCCGGTTCGCCCCGTGGACGCCCCCGGCGTCCTCCCCCGCGGCGAAGAGGCCCTCGAGCGCCGTCCGGCAGTCGGGATCGATGACCACCCCGCCCATGAGGAAGTGCGCCGTCGGCATGACGGGCACCGGCCGCCGCGCCAGGTCCAGGGCGAAGTCGCGACAGCGGCGCACCATGCCCCGGAAGTGCCGCTCGACGAACTCGGCGCCGAGGTGGGAGACGTCGAGCCAGACGCCCCCCTCGGGGGTCCCGCGCCCTTCGCCGATCTCCAGGTAGCTCGCCCGCGCGACCACATCCCGCGTCGAGCGCTCGAGCCGCACGGGATCGTAGCGCGCCATGAAGCGCTCGCCCGAGGCGTTGAAGAGCCGCCCGCCGGCGCCCCGGAGGCCCTCCTCCAGGAGGGCTCCCGTCATGAGCGACCCCGGCACGACGAGCCCCGTCGGATGAAACTGCACCATCTCCATGTCGCGGAGCGGCACCCCCGCCCGGTAGGCGAGGGCGATCCCGTCGGCCGATTTGTCCGCGGAGCACGCGATGACGCGGTACATGGTGGGCCCGCCGCCCATGGCGAGGAGCGTCGCGCGCGCGCTCACCGTCACGAACGCGCCTGTCCGGATGTCCAGGAGGAGCGCCCCACCCACGCGCCCCTCGCCGTCCTGGAGGAGGTCGAGCGCCCGGTGCTCCTCGGCGACCCGGATCTGCGGGCGCGCCCAGATCTGCTCCGTGAGCCGGTTCATGATCTCGATGCCGGTGAGGTCGCCCTTGTGGATCGTCCGGTCGTGGCTCTGGCCGGCGAACGGCTTCTGGTGGATCCGGCCGTCCGGCCCCCGGTCGAAGAAGCACCCGTACCGGGTCTCCAGCTCCGCGACCCGGGCGGGCGCCGTCTCGACGAGCCGCCAGGCGAGCTCCTGGTCGTTGAGGAAGCCCCCGCCCTTGAGGGTGTCGAGGAAGTGCGCCTCGAGCGAGTCGGGCGCGCGGAGGGCCGCGTTGTAGCCCCCCTGGACCATGCGCGTGCAGCCGGCGCGGCCGAGGAGCCCCTTCACGACGAGCGTGATCCCGAGGCCCGGGGCGCGGTCGGCCGCGTGGAGGGCCGCGCAGAGCCCCGCCCCGCCCGCGCCGAGGATCAGCAGGTCGGTCTCGATCCGCTCCACGGACTCTGTCCCCTCTCCCCGAGGGGGTGCGGTCTCATTCGATCACCTGGTCCGCCCGGAGCAGGAATGCCTGCGGGATCGGGAGGCCGGTCACGCCGGTACCCTAAGGGGCCGCAGGGGATGCGTCAAGCCGGCAGGACGTCGAAGCCCAGGTCCCGTCCCGCAGCCCGGATGCGCCCATCGAGGCTCAGCAGGGCGAGCTGCCCGGCCGCGGCCCGCGCCGCCAGCACACTGGCGAGATGCAGTGCATCGAGCGTGCGGAGCGGCTCGCGCGGGAACGGGCGGCGGGCGCGGTCGATCACGTCGGCGTCGAGCCGCAGGACGCTCCATCCGCTGGCCGCCGCGTTCAAGCCTGAGCGCAGTTCCACCACGTCCGCCTCGGCAAGCCGGCCGGAAACTTGCGCCCGCGTCAGCGCCCGGTCGCACTCGACCAGCGTGAGGTCGGATGCGACAACGCGCTCGGCGCCGGCCAGCGCTTCCCTGACCGCTTCGCCCGCCGGCTCAGCCAGCAGCCACGCCAGCACGGCGCTGGACTCGGCGTAGAGCGTCAGCGCTCGTTCCGCTCTTCGTCCAGGAGCTGCTGGGCGGTTCCGGGCGGCACGAGCCGCCGCAGGCGCGGGTAGAGCCCCGGGTGGTTCGGACCCCCGAGGGTCAGCGAGCCTCGACGGGCCAGGGCGAGGAGGCCGGGAGGAATGTCGGGCGACGCCGGCGGCTCGCCCGGCGGGCGCAATTCGGCGACGACCTCGCCCCGGTCGGTCACGAGCAGGACGTCGCCAGCGCGCACCCGACGGACGTACTCGCTGAGGCGGTTCTTCAGCTCACGCAGTCCCACTTTCCTGACCATCGGCCACAATGTAGCCCCGTGAAGCTACATTGTCAAGACGACTCGGGCTTCCACGCGCTCGATGCCGCAACGACCCGCCCCGGCCGTCCCTCTCCGCGAGAGACCCCCTCACGCTCCCCTCGCCCCCGGTAGCCGAGAGGGAGGTGGAGTCGCGCGCAGGGCCTGGAGGGCGCGCCAGAACTGGAACCGGTTCTCCAGGAGCGCGAGGTCCATGTGATAGGACGCCGGCGCCACGGGCTCCACCTTGGCGACGATCGTCGTGAGCGTGCGGCTCGCCAGCGCCGCCGTCACGGCGGCCTTCAGGTCGGCGACCGTGCCCACCGCCAAGGCGCGCGGCACGCCCGAGGCCCGCGCGATGCCCGCGAGGTCGGCGCCGGTCGCCGTGGCGGTCGGGGATCCGCCGGTCGAGAGCAGGCTCTCGTTGTCGAAGACGATGTGGAGGAGGTTGCCGGGCTTGTAGCGGGCCATGGTGGAGAGCGTGCCGAGGTTCATCAGGAGCGAGCCGTCGCCGTCGAGGACGATCACCTGCTGCTCGGGCAGCGCCAGCGCGATCCCGAGGCCCATGGAGGACGCGAGCCCCATGGCGTGCTCCATGTAGAAGAAGTTCGGCCGGTGGCCGAGGCTGTGGAGCTCCGAGGCGACCGCGCCCATGATCGTCACGACGATCCGGGACTCCAGCTCCGGGTAGATGGCCGCCATGGCCTCGCTCGGGCGCATCCGGCCGCTCACGCTTCCTCGCTCCCGCCGGGCCGAGAACCGACCAGCCCTAGGACGAACAGGGCCTGAGCCCGCGCCCGCGCGGGTCCTGTCGCGGCGAACAGCCCCACGGTGCTCGCTCCCGCACGAGCGCGAGGGAGGCGGCGCGCGGGACCAGGCAAGCGAACCCCGGCGGCGTGTCGCGGTGCGCTCCGCGCCGTGGGGCGCCCCGTTCGCCGCACCACCCGCGCGGGTACCCATGGCCCAAGGCCATGGGTGGGACGACGGGAAGCGACGGTTATCGGCACGGTGGTTCCTCCCACATGAACTGCCGCGTCAGCAGTACCGCGACAGGCGCCAGGGCCGCGTATGCCAGCGTGTGCGCATCCTTGATCCGCCGGGGAACGTCGTGGGGGGAGTCGAGCACCGTGGTCCGGATGCCGAGCGCGCCGAGGAGCGGCTCGGTGACGAGGCCGCCCTGGGTCTGCCAGGGATCCCGCTCGCCCAGATGGCCCCGGTAGCTCACCAGCATGAGGAGGGGGATCCGGTAGAGCTGCACGAGCGAGACGATGGGGTTGATCGCCGCCAGGAAGCCGTGGTTCTGCATGAGGAGCGCCGAAGGGACGCCGGCCAGGTTCGCGCCGGCCGAGATCCCCACCGCCTCTTCCTCGCGGGCGACCTGGACCAGCCTCATCTCGGGGTCCTCGTCGACCATCCGGAGGATCTGGAGCAGCCAGCTCTCGGCCAGCGTGACCACCAGCTTGATGTCGCAGGCCTCGAGCCCCTCGTAGATGAGCTTCGAGCCGGCGACCGAGACGGGCACGCGCCGAGACGCCTCAGGAATCCGGCGCCGCCGCCACCCGGGTGCGCGTCAGGCGGGCCATCAGCTCGTCCGCGCGCGCCTCGACCGCCCGCAGGTTGGTGAGCTTGATCGCCTCGTAGCCGCGGACCCCGTCGGGGAGCCGGGCGAGCTCGACGACCGCGGGGTGGCTCTCCTCGTCGAGGTGCGCGAGGGCCGCCTCGACCAGCGCCGCATACCAGGAGACGAGCCGCCGCTCTTCCCGGCGCACGGCCGCCCAGCCGAAGACGTCCCACGGGGTCCCGCGCAGCCCGCGCATCCCCCGCAAAAGCCGCAGGACGGGGGTGAACCAGGGACCGAAGGCGAGCTTCCGCGTGAGACCCATCGCCCTGAGGAGCGGCGGATGGAAGTGGTAGACGAGGCGGCGCGGCTCGACGAAGAGCCCAGGCACCTGGGCGTGGAACGCGGGCTTGAGGTGAAGCCGCGCCACCTCGTACTCGTCCTTGTAGGCCATGAGCTGGTAGAGGGAGCGGATGACGGCGTGGGTCAGCTCGACCCGGCCCGGCGCCGCCGCTCGCTCGCGCGCCGCCACCTGGCGGACGAACGCCACGTACCGCTCGGGATACCGGGCGTCCTGGTAGTCGATCAGCTCGGCGATCCGGATCGCCAGCATCCGGCGCGCCTCCTCGTCGAGGTGGCTCACGCGATCGAGCAGCGAGACGTACGCGTGGGCGTCCCGGCCGCCCAGGCGCGCCAGGACCCGGGCGCGCTCGTCCTCGACCGTCCGCCGCGGCGGCTCCACGAGGGCCCGGACGCGGGCCGGGTCGGCCAGGGAGAGACGCCCGTAGCGGAAGGCCTGGAGGGTCTGGGCCACCTGGACGCCGTTGAGCCGGATCGCTCCCTCGATGCCCTCGGCCGTGAGCGGCAAGAGGCCCGCCTGGTAGGCGACCCCCAGCGCGAACATGTTCGTGGCCATGTAGTCGCCGAAGAGCGCCTCGGCGGTGCGCCGCGCTCCGACCGAGACGCTGCGGCCGGGGTCGGTGACGCGCGCGATGGCCGCCTGCATGGCCTCGACCGGCGGGACGAAGTGGACGTCCCGCACCATCTCCCCGCTCGGCAGGAGCGTCGTGTTGATCACGGCCGCCGTCCGGGCCGGATCGCACCGATCGAGGTTCACGCGGCTCGCCGCGGCCATGAGGTCGAAGGCGAGGTAGAGATCCGCCTTGCCGGCACCCACCTTGTTGGCCGCCAGGGGCTGGCCCGGGCGGGCGAGGACCAGGCTCGAGAGGACCGGCCCCCATTTCTGGGCCGCGCCGGTCTGGTCGTAGCTCAGGACGCGCAGGCCGTCCATGAGCGCGGCGTAGCAGAGGAGCGCGTTGATCGTGATGACCCCGGTCCCGCCGACGCCCGGGATGTAGACGTGGTACGGCCGGTCCAGCCCGACCCTGGCGGCGGGCTCCGGGGCGGCGTCGGCGTCCAGCGCCGGGGTCGCCGGCCGCCGGTACCCGGTGCCCTCCCGGGTCTCGACCGTCACGAACGACGGGCAGTCACCGCCGAGGCAGGAGTAGTCCTGGTTGCAGGAGGAGGCGTGGATCTGGGTCTTCGGGCCGAGCTCCGTGTCCACCTTCTGGAGCGACATGCAGTTGGTCAGGGCGCCGCAGTGGCCGCAGTTCTCGCAGACCTCCTCGTTGATCACGACGAACTTGTTCGGGACGGGGAGCTTCCCCCGCTTCTGCCGGCGCCGGCGCTCGTTGGCGCACATCCCGTCGTAGATGAAGACGGTGACGCCCGGCTCCCCGGCGAGCTCCTTCAGCACTGCGTCCTGCCGCTCGACGGGGTAGACGCGCGCGTTGGAGGCCAGGCGCGCGTGCCGGTACGCCCGGGGGGTCTGGGTGAGCACGGCGATCCGCCGCACGCCCTCGGTCTCGAGGAGCCGCGTGAGCTCCGGGATCGGCTTGCCCCCCACCATCTCCTGGGCCCCCGTGTTCGCGACGTAGCCGTTGTAGAGGATCTTGAACGTGATGTTGACGCCCGCCGCGACGCAGAAGCGGATGTTCAGGTAGCTCGAGTGGAAGAGGGACCCGTCGCCGACGTTCTGCACCATGTGCCGGCGGTCGGTGAAGGGCTGAAGCCCGATCCACGGCAGCCCCTCGCCCCCGAGCTGCGTCATCGAGACGATGTGCCGTTCGGGCTCCTCGATGATGGAGGCGAAGGAGTGGCACCCCGGGCTCCCCCAGGCCACCTCCCCGGGGAGGAGGCGGGTCGAGATGTTGTGGGGGCAGCCCGAGCAGTAGTTGGGGGTGCGTCCCGGCAGCGTCTCGTAGGGGCGGTCCCGGATCGCCCGGAGCTCGGCGAGCCGACCCGCGATCCCCGAGTGAATCCCCGGGTGCTCGCCCGCGAGCCGGAGGAGGCGGGGCCCGAGGCGCTCGGCCACGAGATCACTGTCCATGCCGCCCTGGATGGGGAAGAGCGGGGCGCCGGCCTCGTCGAGCTTCCCCACGACGCGGATCGCGCGGCCCAGGCCGCAGAGCGCCTCCTTGACCTGGGCCTCGAGGAAGCCGCGCTTCTCCTCGACGACGATGACCTCTTCCAGGTCCTGCGCGACCTCTCGGACGAGGGCGGCGTCCAGCGGATAGAGCAGGCCCACCCGGAGGAGCCGGACCCCCAGGCGGCGGAGGGCCGCGTCGTCGAGCCCCAGGTCGAGGAGGGCCTGGCGGGTGTCGGCGTAGCCCTTGCCGGCCGTGATGATGCCGGCGCGGTCGTGGTCGGCCCGCACCTCCACGCGATCGAGCCCGTTGGCCCGCGCGTAGGCGAGCACCGCCCGATGGCGCTCGTAGTAGAGCCGCCGCTCGGTCTCGATGTTCGTGCCCGGGAAGAACGTGAAGTCCGTCGACTTCGTGAAGGGGCGGCCCCCGATCCGAAGCTCGGGGACCACGATCGGCGGGCGGTCGGGCGCGACTTCCACGATCTCGCCGCCGTCGGCGAGCTGGCCGACGAGCTTCATCGCGACCCAGCAGCCGGAAAAGCGCGACATGGCGATGGCGTGGAGACCCAGGGTCAGGAACTCGCCGGTGGCGGCCGGGTACACGATGGGCATGCCGTGGCCGACGAACGCGTAGTCGTCCTGGTACGGCATGGTGGAGCTCTTGGCCTCGTGGTCCTCGCCGCTCAGGACGACGACGGCCCCGGAGCGGCTCGTCCCGGCGAAGTTGCCGTGCTTCAGGGCGTCGCCGCTCCGGTCGACGCCGGGACCCTTGCCGTACCAGAGCCCGACCACACCGTCGTAGCGCGAGTGGGGGTAGTGGTCCAGCATCTGGGTGCCGCTCAGGGCGGTGGCGGCCAGCTCCTCGTTCGCCCCGGGCACGTGCACGATGTCGTGCTGCTCGAGGAGCGCCCGCGCCTGCTGGAGCGCGAGGTCGTAGCCGCCGAGCGGCGAGCCGGGGTAGCCGCTGACGAAGGTGCCGATCCTGAGGCCCGCGCGGCGGTCCCGGCGGTGCTGGTCGATGGGGAGGCGCACGAGGGCCTGGAGCCCGCTCAGGTACACGGGCCCCTCTTCCCGGAGGTACCGGTCCTCCAGCGTCACGGCCGCCGTCGCTCGCTCGGTCATCGACCCCTCCATGGCCATCGCCTCGACGTCGTGGGCATATGATGTCGTGCGCATATTATGTCCGGTCCGGGAAGCGGTTCCAACCTCCCAGAAAAGCGCCTACTTCAGCGCGCCGGCAGTCAGTCCTTTCACGATGTAGCGCTGACCGATCAGGAGCAGAACCAGGGCGGGGATGGTCGAGAGCACGGCGCTCGCCGCCATCTCCGTGTACTGGATGTCGAATTCCTGGGCGTACTTGGCGATGGCCACCGGGACCGTCGCCGTCTGCCGGGCGGTCAGGTTCAGGGCCACGGCGAACTCGTTCCAGCTGAAGATGAAGACGAGAATCCCCGTGGCCACCAGCCCGGGCATCACCAGCGGCACGATGACGTGGGTCAGCAGCCGCGGGGTCGTGCAGCCGTCCAGCCACGCAGCCTCCTCCACCTCCACCGGCACCTCACGCACGAAGACCGACATCAGCCAGAGCGCCAGCGGCAGATTCAACGTGACATGGGCCAGGGTCAGCCCCGTATAGGTATTGTCCAGGCCGACGGTCCGGAACATGACGTACCATGCGCCGACCATCGTGATGGGCGGAATCATGTGGAAGACGATTGCCCAGAACAACAGCGAATGGACGACCCAGGCCGGCCACCGCATCCGATTGATCGAATACGCGGCCATGGTGGCGACGACCAGCACGACGGCGGTGCTCCCGACACCCACGACCAGGCTGTTCAAGAAGTTGTCCGCGTAGACCGACGTCTTGGAAAACAGCACCTCCTTGAAATTGAACAGGACCGGCTCGAATGTCACCGCACCGGACAGCAACGCGATCTGCGTCTTGAACGCCGCGGCCGCGATCCACGCGAAGGGAAACAACACGATCAGCGCACTGAGGACGAGCGCCGCGTGCATGGCGAGCTGGTCGGCCTGCCGCCGGAGCGCCCGGGCCCTCATCTCGCCGTGCCGGTCCGGCGCGCAGCCAGCAGGGCGATGACAATGAGCATCGAAATGACGACCAGCGTCACGATCGAGATGGCCGAGCCGTGCCCTACGCGGTCCTCGGTGAAGAAGCGGCGGTAGATGGTGAAGCTGATCACCTCGGTGGCGGTGCCGGGTCCGCCGCCGGTCAACAGGTAGACCTCGTCGAAGACCTTGAAGGCCACGATGGTCCGGAAGACGACGGTCACCAGAATCGTCGGCAGCATCAGCGGCAGGGTGACGTAGACGAGCTCCCGGAGCGGCCCCGCGCCATCGACCTTGGCCGCTTCATACACGTCCCGCGGCTGGGACTCGAGCCCCGCGAGCAGCAGCAGGAAGCAAAACGGGGTCCAGTGCCAGATATCGACGGCGATGACGGACAGAAGCGCCACTGCCTTGTCACCCAGCCAGTCCCGCGGCGCCATGCCGATCAACGCGGTGAGCCGATTGAGGACGCCGAAGTCGAAGTTGTACATGAGCTTCCACATCGCGCCGATGACGATGCCCGGAACCAGGATCGGGAGCAGGAAAATCGTGCGGTAGACGACCCGTCCGCGTAATACCCGGCTGGTGAAAAGCGCCAGGATGAACCCCAGCAGCAGCTGACTCAGCACCGCGGATACCGCGAAGGTGACGGTGTTCGCGATTCCGGCGCGCAACAGGATGTCGTCGGGCAGAGCCGAGAGGTGCTTCGCGCCGACGAAGGTCCAGTGGGCGACGCCCCCCACCCACCTGATGTCGTGCAGGCTCATGGCCACGAGGTTGGCGACGGGGAGTACGGTGAGCAGAGCGAAGAGGGCGACCACAGGCCCCAGCGTGACGAGGCGCCACAGGCGATCCGTCCCGATGGGCCTACGGCTCACGCCGGCCGGGTCTCCTCCGGAAAGCGCCCTCCCTCGCGCCGCGGCGGGAGGGAGCGCCCCCCCGCTACTTCAGGTCGGACAACCGGCCGGTCTTGTAACCGGCCTTCTGCATGATGTCGTGGATCTCTGCCGCAATGGTGTTCAGGGCCGCCGCGGAGGTCAATTCGCCGGTCACCGCCTGGTTGAGCCGAAGATCGAGAACGGCGGTGAGCTGCGCCCCTTCCGGGACCGTCCACATCTGCCGCGCGTTCAGCAGCCCGTCGGCCAGCGGCTTCATCCAGCGGAACACGGGCTTCTTGCTGAGATCCGAGTGCAGGACGTCCAGGCGGACCGGGGGTCCGCCCGCCAGGGTGTAGGTCTCCTGGGCCTCGCGGGTCTGGAACCACTTGAGGAACGCCAGGACCGCCATCTGGCGTTCCCGCGGCACGTTGTGCGCGATGCCGCCCAGCCAGTGCCCCAGCGGCGGCGCCGGCTTGTACCCCGGCGCATGGGGCGGCACCGCGAAGTTGATCTTGCCGACCACGGCCGACCTGTTCGGGTCGTCCATCTGCGCCCAGGCGGCGATGACCACGATGGCGTGGGCCGCCTTGCCCGTGACGAGATTCTGGATCACCTGACTCTGGGTCTGAGCGCCCGTCTGAGGATGCCCGGCCTCCCTGGCGAGCTGCAGGTAGAAATCGAGGGCCTTCTTGGCCTCGGGGCTGTTCACCGTGACCGTGTAGTCGCCGTTCTTCTCGTCCTTGAAGAGCTTCCCGCCGAAGCTGTTCAGGTAGGGGAACCAGTCGTAGGTGACGCCCGTGGTCTCCCGGCTGCCGCGCTGGACGATGCCGTAGGTCGTGGGGGGATTGTGGAGCTTCTTGGCGTTGGCCAGGAGCTCGTCCCAGGTCTCCGGCACCTTCAACCCGGCCTTCTCGTACAGGTCGGCCCGGTAGTAGAGGAGCGGGATGTTCGGGTTGATCGGGACCGACATCAGCTTTCCGGTCTTACCGTTGGTGGTTTTCGTCCTGGCATCCCAGAAGGGAGTGTCGTCGAATGTGGCGACCTGCGGATCGAGCTTGAAGCCCGGGTCGAGGTCGGTGAGCGGGACCACGAAGCCGCCCAGGTAGAACTCGGGAAAGAACAGCCCGTTCATGATGAGGAGGTCGTAGGATCCCTCCTTGGCGCGAACCGAGTTGCGCTGCTTTTCGAGGCTCCCGGCGAAGGGGTTCACGTCCAACGTGACCCTGTTCCCGGTCTCCTTCTCGTAGGCTTCCACCAGCCCCCGGAAGCCGCCGAACCAGGGCGACTGGTTGATGACGATGGTGATCGGCGCGACCTTCTGGGCCTCGGCGCTGGCCGCAAGGCCGAGCGCCGTCGCCACGATGGCGACTCCCAGCGCCAACCACAACGGCGCGGCCACCCTGATCCCGCTGCCATGGCGTGACATGTCCGCCTCCCTTCCTTCCTGCCGGATCCGATCCCGAATCCGGCGGACGCGCCCCTCGGCCTCGCTCAGGACCCCGTCAACCGTGACCTCACCGCCGGCACAGGACGTTGAGCACCGCCTGGCGGCGCTCCTCGCGGACCGCCCGGAGCGCCCGCTGGAGCGCCCCCGGGAGCGCCTCCGGCGCCTCGACGCGCTCGCCGTACCCGTCGAACGCGCGGACGATCTCCTCGTAGCGCGGGGCGGGAGCGAGGCTCACGAGGGGGAAGTGCTTCGTCGCGGCCGCCCATCCTTCCGGGTGGACCGCGAGCGCGGCCTGCTGAACGGCCTCCCACGCCTCGTTGTTGAAGATCACGGTGAGGATCGGCAGATCGTGCATCCGCGCCACGCTGTGGCACGCGGTCGGGACTCCGAAGATGTAGGCGCCGTCGCCGAGCGCCGCGATCACCGTCTTCTCGGGCGCGGCGAGCTTCACCCCGAGCGCCGTCCCCAGCCCCCAGCCGAGCCCGCCCGAGTGCGGGGCGCCGAAGTAGGAGCCGGGGACCGCTGGAGGCGCGTGGCGGAGGTCCAGCGGGTACTCGTCGACCACGATCGTGTCCGGCCCCAGCACTTGCCCGAGGCACCCGGCGGCCCACTGAAAGCCGATGGGCGTGCGGCTCCGCTCCGCCGCCGCGGCCTCTGCCCAGGCCGCGCGGGAGGCGTGGTGTCCTGCCGCGAGCCGCGCGCGCCGGCCCTCCACGGCCCCGCGCCGCGCGCGCGTCCGCACCGCCTCGGCCAGGATCGGGAGCGCGACCGCCGGCTCCGCCGCGATGGGCACGTCGCACGGGTACGAGCGCATGGGGTAGCGGCTGAAGAACGGACCGGTGGCGAGGCGGATGACCCGCGCGTCTTCCCGGGGCTTCGCC
>CAZDYT010000037.1:0-13944 GCA_964509395.1 uncultured bacterium | reverse complement strand
GGCCGGGACGTCCGCGAGGCCAGAGGCCGAGCGCGTCACGGCCGAGATGGACAAGCCGAACGGCGCGGCTTTGCCGCGAGGGCCGTCGGAAGGGGGGCAAAGCCCCCCTCCGAGCTTAGATCCGCTCGAAGTTGCGCCCGAGCTCCCAGCACGTCACGACCTGATCGAGGGCCTGCTGCTCGAGGCGCGCCGTGTGCAGATAGTGCCCGACGACCTCCTCGCCGAACGCCTCGCGCGCGACGCGCGAGCTCTGGAGGGCCTCGGTGGCCTCGCGGAGCGTCTTCGGCACCTGCGGCAGGCTGGCATCCTCGTACGCGTTCCCCTCGTAGATCGGCGGCGCCTTGAGCTTCTTCGCGATCCCGTGAAGCCCGGCGACGATGGTCGCCGCGAAGGCGAGGTAGGGGTTCGCGTCGGCGCCGGGGATCCGATTCTCCACGCGGAAGCCGTTTCCCTCCCCGCAGAGGCGGAACCCGCACGTTCGGTTGTCCCACCCCGCGACGATCCGGGTCGGGGCGAAGGAGCCGGCCTGGTAGCGCTTGTACGAGTTGACGTACGGCGCGTAGAAGTACGCGAACTCCCGCGCCATCGTCATCTGGCCCGCGAGCCAGTGGCCGAAGAGCGCCGACCCGGCGCGCTTGCCCTTCTCGTAGAAGAAGTTCCGCCGGCCGGCCGAATCCCACAGGCTCGAGTGGAGGTGGAACGAGGAGCCCGCCGCTCCCATGTCGTACTTGGCCATGAACGTCAGGGACAGTCCCTGGGCGTGCGCGATCTCCTTGGCGCCGTGCTTGTAGAGCGTGTGGCGGTCCGCCATCTCCAGCGCTTCCGCGTAGCGGAGGTTGATCTCCTCCTGCCCGCGACCCCACTCGCCCTTGGAGAACTCGACCGGCACCCCGGCGCCGTCCATGGCGTTCCGGATGGCGCGGACCAGGCCCTCTTCCTTCGTCGTCTGCAGGATGTGGTAGTCCTCGAGGTACTGGGAGACGGGCGTGAGGTCGTGATAGCGCTTGGCGCGCGCCTCGGCGAAGGACTCCCGGAAGATGTAGAGCTCGAGCTCGGAGCCCACCATCACCCGGTAGCCCGCCTTCCGCGCCCGCTCGACCTGACGCTTGAGCACCCAGCGCGGACTCACCTCGATGGGCTCGCCCTCCTCCGTGTAGAGATCGCAGAAGACGAGGGCCGTGTTGGGGAGCCACGGGATCCGGCGCAGGGTGCCGAAGTCGGGGACCGCCTTCATGTCCTGGTACCCCGTGGCCCAGGAGGCGAACTTGTAGCCGGGCAGCGGCTCCATGTCGACGTCCACGGTAAGGAGGTAGGCGCAGGCGTGGACGCCTTCGCCGGCGATGTGCTCGAGGAAGTGCCGCCCGACGACTCGCTTGCCCATGAGGCGGCCCTGCACGTCGGGAAAGACGGCGAGGACCGTATCGACCTCGTCCCGGCGGACGAGGGCTTCCAGCTCCTTCAGCTCAAGGTTCCCGCCCATGCGATTCCCCTCTTTTCGTCGCACCCACTCCGCGGGTCCCCGCCGGCCCGAGGCCGGTCAGAAGATGAAGAGATCCTCCCGGCGATGCTGGAGCGCCGGGACCGACAGGCGGATCCGCTCCTGCTCCCCGAAATCGAGGTCGGCCACCACGACGCCCTCCCGGTACCCGGCGCGGGCGATCACGGTGCCCCACGGATCCACGACCATCGTGTTGCCGTAACACGCCTCGTTCGGCGGATGCGTCCCGCACTGCGCGGCCGCGAGCAGGTACACCTGGTTCTCGATCGCCCGCGCGCGCAGGAGCACCTCCCAGTGGTCCTTGCCGGTTTCCATCGTGAACGCCGAGGGCACGGTGACCAGCCGCGCACCCCGCACGACGAGGCGGCGGTAGAGCTCGGGGAACCGCAGGTCGTAGCAGATGGTCAACCCGACGGGCGCGCGCCCCAGACTCGCCACGACGACCTCGTCGCCGGGCACCATGGTGGCGGACTCCCGGAAGGTCTTCCCGTCGAGGTCCACGTCGAAGAGGTGGAGCTTCCGGTAGCGCGCGACCAGCTCCCCGTCGGGGCTCAAGGCCACGCTCGTGTTGTAGAAGCGCTCCGAGCCTTCCACGGCTTCCAGGTACGACCCGCCCACGAGCCAGAAGCGGTAGCGCGCGGCCAGGCGGCCGAGCCACTCGGAGGTCTCGCCGGGAATGGGCTCGGCGACCTCCGCGTGGCGCTTCCGCGGGCCGAGGTACGTCCACAGCTCCGGCAGCACGACCAGGTCAGGCCCCCACGCAGCCGCCCGCGCGATGAGCTCCTCGGCGCGCTCGAGGTTCGCCGCCTTGTCGTCCTGGCTGTTCATCTGCACGAGCGCTACCCGCACAGCGACCTCCCGTCGGGTCCCACGAGGACGCGAGCCGGACGCCCCCGCGCCCCGAGATCGTAACGCACCGGCGCAGGGGGGCGCCAGTCGCCGCCCGGCCCCGGTCGCCTACCGGACCGCAAGGGGGACGGGAGGGAGGAGCACCACGACGAGGGCGAGCGTCACGATCCCGAGCGCCCGCCGCTTGCCGTCGAGCGGCGTGATGTCGTCCATCGGCGGCGCATGGTGGAAGCCCATGAGCGCCACGATGAGCGCTGGCCAAACGAGCCAGGTCGGGCTGCCGACGACGATCCCGAGGAGGAGCAACCCGCCGACGGCCAGCTGGGAGATCCGGGTGTGCCAGCGCCCGAACAGCGCGTAGACCAGATGGCCCCCGTCGAGCTGCCCGCTCGGGACCAGATTCAGCACCGTGACGAAGAACCCGAACCAGGCCGCGACCCCGACGGGGTGGAGGAGGATGTCGTGGCCGGGCGGGAGCGGACCCAGCACGAGCCACTCGATCAGCTTCGGCAGGATCGCATCTCCGAACTGGAGGTAGGTGCCGCTCTCACCGGCCGGGCCGGTCGGCATCCGGACGATGGTCGAGAGCTGGAGGCCGAGCGCGTAAATGGGTATCGCCAGGGCCAAACCCGCGAGCGGCCCGGCCACCGCCATGTCGAAGAGCGCGCGGCGGTCGCGGACGGGGCCACGGAGGCGAATGAAGGCGCCGAGGGTCCCCACGAGGAACGGCGGGGGCACCGGAATGAAGTAGGGCAGCGTGATCGGCATGCCGTGCCGCCGGCCCAGCGTGTAGTGGCCGAACTCGTGGACGACGAGGATCGCCAGGAGCGAGGCGGAGAACGGGAGACCCGCGAGAAGGCGGGTCGGCCGCAGGAGCAGCTCGGACAGCGGCACGTCGCCGAAGGACAGAGCGCCGGCAAGCAGCGTGGTGAGCACGGTCGCCAGGAAGAGGACGAGATTGACGAGGGGATTGGGGCGATCCGTCACCTCCGCGCGCGGGAGGGCGTACACCCACGTGGTTCCACGCTCCTCGCGCAGGAACGGCGTGTAGCCCTGGGACTCCAGACGGGTGCGGAGAAGATCCAGGGCCGAGCCGGGCGGGAGCCGCAACCGGCCCCCAAACGCCACCGAGCGGCCCCAGAGCCGCCGCTGCTCCACGGCGAGGACATCCTCTACCTGGCCGCGCAGCATGGCCTCCATCGGGAGCAGCTCCTCCCAGTGGGGAGGAGTCTCAGGCAGGTGGCGGCGTGACCAGAGTCGCACGAGCGGGCCTTACCCTCACCTTATCATGGCGACGGAGGGGTCACAAGGATCACGGGTGATCCAGGAGGCGCGCGATCAGCCTCTTCGCCGATTCCAGGCCGCCGTCGAGGTAGACGGCGCCGACCACGGCCTCGAAGGCCGTGGCCAGAATGGACTCTTTGTCGCGGCCGCCACCCTGCTCCTCGCCGCAGCCGAGCCGGAAGTGGGTGGACAGGTCGAGCCGAACCGCCCAGGCCGCGAGGCTCGGCGCCGACACGGCCACCGCCCGGCGCTGCGTGAGGGGGCCCACGCCATCCCGCGGCGCCCGCGCGACCAAGAGCTCGGCAACCACCAGGCCGACGACGGCGTCCCCGAGGAAGGCGAGCGTTTCGTTCTGCGGCACCGGCGGGTGCTCGTGGGCGTACGAGGCATGGGTGAGCGCCTGGACGAGCAGATCGGGATCGCGAAAGCTGTGCCCGAGCCGAGCCTCCAGCCCGGCGAGCAGAGACCCGCTCATGGTGCCCGGGCCGGCTACTCCCGGAAGCGGCGGAATGCCAGCGTCGCGTTCGTCCCGCCGAAGCCGAAGCCGTTCGACAGGGCCACCTCGACCTCCGCCTTTCGCGCCACGTTCGGCACGTAGTCGAGATCGCACTCCGGGTCCGGCACCTCGTAGTTGATCGTCGGGGGCAGGATGCCGTGATACAGGCCCAGGACGGTGACGATCGCCTCCGCGCCGCCCGCGGCGCCGAGGAGGTGCCCGATCATCGACTTCGTCGAGGATACGGCGAGTGTCCGGGCGTGCCCGCCGAAGACCCGCTTGATCGCGAGGGTCTCCGTCCGGTCGTTGTACGGCGTAGAGGTCCCGTGGGCGTTGATGTACCCCACCGCGCCCGGCGGGATGCCGCCGTCGCGCAGCGCCGCCGCCATGACCCGCGCGGCCCCGTCGCCCTCGGGATCGGGCGCGGTCATGTGGTGCGCGTCCGCGCTCATCCCGTAGCCGGCGATCTCGGCATAGATCCGCGCCCCGCGCCGCCGCGCGTGCTCGAGGCTCTCGAGCACGAGCACGCCGGCGCCCTCGCCCACGACGAACCCGTCCCGCCCCGCGTCGAACGGTCGGGAGGCACGCTCGGGTTCGTCATTGCGGGTCGAGAGGGCCTTCATCGTGCAGAACCCCCCGATGCAGAGCTCGGTGATGATCGCTTCCGCGCCGCCCGCGAGCATGAGGTCCGCGTCACCCCGCTGGATGATCTTGAAGGCATCCCCGATGGCGTGGTTCCCCGTCGCGCAGGCGGTGATGACCGCGGAGTTGGGTCCCTTCAGCCTGTAACGCATGGAGAGCTGCCCCGACGCCATGTTGACGATCAGCGACGGGATGAAGAACGGAGAGATCCGATCGGGCCCCTTCTCCTTCAGCACGTCGTGCCAGTGCAGGATCGACTCGATCCCGCCGATGCCCGAGCCGACAAGGCAACCCGCGCGCGTCGGATCCACCCGGGCGAAGTCGACCTTCGCGTCCTCCACCGCGTCCACGCCGGCGGCGAGGGCGTAGTGAATGAACCGGTCCATCTTCTTCACGTCCTTCTTCTCGACGTAGCGGAGCGGGTCGAAGCCCTTCACCTCGCCGGCGATGCGCACGTCCAGGCGCTTCGGGTCGAAGCGCGTGATCGGACCGATGCCCGGCCGGCTCTCGCACACCGCCGCCCAGAACTCCCGAGCGGAATTGCCCACCGGCGTCACCGCCCCGACTCCGGTGACCACGACCCGCGTCTTCGCGCTCTCCACGCCCGGCACTCCTTTCAGGAATTGTCCTTGATGTACTGAATGGCATCGCCGACCGTCGTGATCTTCTCCGCGTCCTCGTCCGGGATCTCGAGGTCGAACTCCTCCTCGAAGGCCATCACCAGCTCGACCGTGTCCAGGGAGTCGGCGCCGAGTTCCTCGATGAACTTGGCAGACGGGGTGACTTCGCTCTCCTCGACGCCGAGCTGCTCGCAGATGATCGCCTTCACCCGCTCGTCAATGGACTTCGTCGTCATACCCGAGCCCCCTTCTCCTCACATGTACAATCCGCCGTTCACGTGGATGACCTGACCCGTGATGTAGGAAGCGCCGTCCGAGGCGAGGAACCGCACCACCGCCGCCACCTCGTCCGGCGTCCCGACACGCTTCAACGGGATCTGCGCGATGTACGTCTCGCGCGTCTCGCCCGGGAGGGCAGCGGTCATGTCCGTCTCGATCAGCCCGGGCGCCACCGCGTTCACCAGGATACCCCAGTGCGCCAGCTCGCGTGCGGCCGACTTCGTGAGCCCGATGAGGCCGGCCTTCGCGGCGGAGTAATTGGCCTGCCCGGCTGTCCCCATCGCCCCCGCGACCGACGCGATGTTGACGATGCGGCCGGATCGCTGGCGGGCCATGACCCGCGCCGCCGCGCGCATCAGCTGGAAGGCGCCCCGGAGGTTCACCCCCAGGACCCCGTCCCAGTCCGCGTCCTTCATCCGGATCAGGAGGCCGTCTCGGGTGATGCCGGCGTTGTTGACCAGGAGATCGATGCGCCCGAAGCGCTGCTGGGCCTCCGCAACCAGGCGCTGGACGTCCTCGCTCCGGCCCACGTCGGCCACGACGCCCAGGGCCTTCCCGCCCGCGACTTCCAGAGCGCGCGCGCGCTCCTCGACCCGCGCCGCGTCCCGGCCCGTGAGCACCACGGCCCAGCCGTCGCCCGCCAGCGCGTGAACCACGGCGCGCCCGATGCCCCGGGTCCCCCCCGTAACGATGGCGACACGGCCGGTCGGCTCTTCGCCCATGCCCTCAGCACCCCCCGGCGAGCGTCGCCACGGCCTTCTCGAGCCCCGCCGGATCCTCCACCGCCAGTCCCGTCCGCGCGCCGTCGATGCGCTTGAGCAAGCCGGTGAGGACGCGCCCCGGCCCCACCTCGAGAAAGGTCGTGGCCCCCTCGGCCGCCATCCGCGCGACGCAGTCGGTCCAGCACACCGGGGCAGTGACCTGCCGGACGAGGAACGGCACGACCTCGTCGGCCCGGGTCGTCAGCCCGGCATCCGCGTTGCGGACCACCGGCCGCCGGGGCGCCGCCGTCGCCACCGTCTCGAGCACCTTGGCGAGCCGTTCGGCGGCCGGTGCCATGAGCCGGCAGTGAAACGGCGCGCTCACGGGCAAGAGGACGCTCCGCTTCCCTCCGCGCTGAGCCGCGAGCGCGACCGCGCGCTCGACGGCCGCCTTGTGCCCCGCGATCACGATCTGCCCCGGGCTGTTGATGTTGGCCACCTCGACGACCTCGCTGCCCGCGATCTCGCGACAGACCGCCTCCACCGCCGCGAGGTCCAGGCCGAGGAGCGCGGCCATTGCCCCGGTCCCGACCGGCACCGCCTCCTGCATGAACTCGCCACGGTAGCGGACGACCCGCACGGCGTCGCGGAAGGCCAGCGCCCCGGCCACGACGAGTGCCGAGTACTCGCCGAGACTGTGGCCAGCCGCAACGTCGGGCGTCAGGCCCCGCTCGGCGAGCGCCGCCGCGGCCGCCACGCTGACGGTGAGGATCGCGGGCTGCGTGTTCGCGGTGAGCTGAAGCCCGGCCTCCGGACCCTCGAAGCAGAGCTTTGCGACGTCCAGCCCCAGCGTGTCGCTGGCTTCCTCGAAGACGGTTCGAGCCTCCGGCGAGGCGTCGTAGAACCCGCGCCCCATCCCGACCGCCTGGGAGCCCTGCCCGGGAAAGCAGAAGGCGAGGCGATGGGCCTCCGTCATGGCTCGAGCCCCGCGCGGCGCCTCACGAGGATCGGGGCCTGTCGGACCGGCTCGATTTGTCGTCCGTGCGTCCCCGCCGGGGCTCGGCGAGGGACTGCCCCAGCTCGCCGCCGAGGGCCGCCCGGATATGCGCGTTGACGTCCGTCTGCATCCACTCGGTTGCAACCCGGATCGCGTTCTTCACGGCGCGCGGCGGGGAAGCCCCGTGGCTGACGATGCACGCGCCGTTGATGCCGAGGAGAGGAGCCCCGCCGAGCTCGTTGTAGTCCACGTGCTTCCAGAAGCGGCGGAACGCCGGCCGCACCAGGAGGGCGCCGAGCTTGGCCATCGGCGTGCGCGTCAGCTCCTCCCGGATCAGGTGGATGATCATGTCGGCGAGGCTCTCCGAGATCTTCAGCGCGACATTCCCCGTGAACCCGTCGGTCACGACGACGTCCACGCTGCCGTTGTAGATGTCGCGGCCTTCGACGTTGCCGACGAAGTTGAGCGGCATGGCCTCGAGCGTCTTGAAGACCTCCCGGACGAGTTCGTTGCCCTTCCCCTCCTCTTCGCCCACGGAGAGGAGGCCGACGCGCGGGGTCGGCACGCCGAGGATGTCGCAGGCGTAGACGTGCCCCATGATCGCGTACTGCACCAGGTGCCGCGGCTTGGGGTCCACGTTGGCGCCGACATCGAGGAGGATCGTGCGGGCCTTGAGGTTCGGCAACACCACGGCGATCGCCGGGCGATCCACGCCCTGCAGGACCCCGAGGGTGAACATGGCGATCGCCATGGCCGCCCCGGTGTTGCCGGCGGACACGAACGCCGCCGCCTCACCGTCACGGACCAGCTCGGCCGCGACCCGCATCGAGGAGTCGCGCTTTCGCCGGAGCGCCTGCGAGGGCGGCTCATTCATGGCGATCACCTGGGAGGCGTGGCGAACCGTGATGGGCAAGTCGCGCCACTGGTGGCGAGCAAGCTCGCGCTCGATGGTCGCCTTGTCGCCGACGAGGATGACGTCGAGCTTGTACTCGCGCGCGGCGCCGACCGCCCCCTCGACGGTGACCGGCGGGCCCACGTCACCGCCCATCGCGTCAACCGCGATTCTCATGGGGCGCTTTGGTCCGATGGGTCCGTCGTCAGCGTCATGGAAAGCGCGTGGTGCGTCGCGCGTTATCTGCGCAAATCTGGCGGAGGGCCGGAAATGGCACGTTGAGGGTCCGCGCCCAGACGTGCCAACGCGGCACGGCTAAGCCCCCTCGACGGCGAGGACCTCCCTGCCCTTGTAGTATCCGCAATGGGGGCAGACCCGATGCGGTGGCTTGGCTTCGCGGCACTGTGGACACGTGGACAGCGTCGGCCCGTCCAGCTTGTAATGGGTGCGGCGCTTGCGTCCACGGGTGCGTGAGTGACGGCGTTTGGGCAGCGGCATGCGTTGGTTCTCCTCTCGGGCTGATGCCCTATGGACGACGTCGGAGCGCCTCGAGCGGCGCGAGACGGGGATCGATGGCCCGTACTTCGCAGGCGCAGGCCGTCAGGTTCCGGTTACCCCCGCAGACCGGGCACAGCCCGCGGCAGTCCGCGCGGCAGAGCGGCTTCATGGGAAGCGCCAGGAGCGTCTCGCTTCGCAGGAGGCCTCCCACATCCAGCGTGTCGCCGTGGTAGAAGTCCACCTCGAGGTCGTCGGGACCCAGCTCGATCTCCTCGTGCCGGTTCGCCGGGGACGGCAAGAGGTGCAGGTCCACCTCCGGGCCGACCTGGGTGACCAGGACCTCGAGACACCGGCTACA
Organism: uncultured bacterium; assembly: GCA_964509395.1. GTDB lineage: Bacteria > Methylomirabilota > Methylomirabilia > Rokubacteriales > DASRDR01 > CAZDYT01. The sequence goes on along the minus strand of CAZDYT010000037.1, from coordinate 4,830 downwards.
CTGGAGGCGTGCCGTGGCCTGGCAGCGTCCCGTGACGGAAACCTCCCCGCTCCGGCGCTCGATCAGGAGGCGCACCCGGTCGAGGCTCCAGCCTTCCTCGCTGAAGACGGGGCCGAGGTCGGCGGCGGAATCGATCTGAAGGCCTTCGTCCGGGATCTCGGAGATGCGAACGATCATCGCGCTCACCTGTTAAATGCAGGAAAAATCAGGGGTTCCGAAAACTACGACATTGTACAGACGGGGGTCCCGGTCGTCAAGGGAAAAGCCCCAGGGCGACCCCTCGGCGCCGGGCCGTCCCACGAACGGGCCGTCCCGACGTTGACGCCTCCGGGCCAGTTTGCTAGCCTCACCAGTGAGACCCCTGGTCTCGGCGGACTCGGGGGAAGTCGAATGTGCCCCCGAGAAGGAGACGTGAGCCATGGCCAACACGCTTAAGACGACCCTGCTGCTCGGTCTTCTGACGGGCCTGTTCGTCGCCATCGGCGGGCTCCTGGGCGGGCAATCGGGCATGGTGGTCGCCCTCGTCCTGGCGCTCGTGATGAACTTCGCCTCGTTCTGGTTCTCGGACAAGATCGTCCTGGCGATGTACCACGCCCGACCGCTCGACGAGGCGGATGCGCCCGTCGTCCACCGCATCGTCCGGAATCTGGCCACGAAGGCCCAGATCCCGATGCCGCGGATCTATCTCATTCCCTCGCCCACGCCCAACGCCTTCGCCACGGGCCGGAGCCCGCAGCATGCAGCCGTCGCGGTGACCGAGGGCATCCTCCGGATCATGGACGAGGAGGAGCTGGAGGGCGTACTGGCCCACGAGCTCTCGCACGTCCTCAACCGCGATGTGCTCATCTCCACGATCGCGGCCACGATCGCCGGGGCCATCAGCGTGATCGCCAACATGGCGCAGTGGGGGCTGATGTTCGGGTGGGGCCGGGATGACGAGGAGCGCGGGGTGAATCCCATCGCCCTCATCGCGACGATCATCTTCGCGCCGCTCGCGGCCATGCTGATCCAGCTCGCGGTCTCGCGGGCGCGCGAGTACGGGGCAGACGCCTCGGGGGCGCGGCTGACCCGCCGGCCGCTCGAGCTGGCCTCCGCCCTGGCCAAGCTGCACCAGGCGAGTCAGATCGTGCCGATGGACGCCATCCCAGCGACGGCGCACCTGTTCATCGTGAACCCGCTGTCGAGGCAGAGCTTCGCGAGGCTCTTCTCCACCCATCCACCCGTCGAGGACCGGATCGCTCGCCTCCGCGCGATGCGCGTCTAGGACGCTTGTTCGCCCACAGTCTGCACGAACGTGTCAGGGTTGGCCATGGGACTCTCGCGCCGTGGCCGAGACCCGAGCAGCCCTAGGACGCAGGGAGGAGCTGAGCCGAGGCGTACTCCCTGTACGTTGAGGCTCGGCGACGACCGAGGACGCCGGGATGCGACGGGGATCGGTCACGGCACTAGTCCTTGGAGGGGGGCTCCGCCCCTCTCTTCGGAGCGCTTCGGTCAAGCCGCGAGGATTGGATCATCCAGACCCGGCGTAGACCCTGGGCCAACCGGATCGGCCCGCTCCCGCAGGTGGTATCGTGTGGGGCGGGGGCATGATCGAGGTATCGCGGCTGACCAAGGTCTACGGAACGCAGGCGGCGCTCCTCGACGTCTCCCTGGCCGTGCCGGCCGGCGCGGTGCTTACGGTCCTCGGCCCGAACGGCTCCGGGAAGACGACACTCCTGCGGCTGCTCGCGACGCTCGTGCGGCCCACGGCCGGGTCGGGACGGATCGGGAGCCACGACCTCGTCCGCGGCCGCGACGGGGTGCGCCGGCTCGTGGGCCTGGTCGGACACGGGACGCAGCTCTACGACGACCTGACGCCCCTCGAGAACCTCACCTTTGCCGCCGCCCTGGACGGGAGACCGCCCGACCGTGAGATCCTCGCCGCGGTGCTGGCCCGGGTCGGCGTGGACGCGCAGGCCACGGTCCGAGCGCGCGAGCTCTCGAGCGGGATGCGCCGCCGCGTCGCGCTGGCCCGCGTCATGCTCCAACGCCCGCGGGTGCTGCTCCTGGACGAGCCATTCGCGGGCCTCGACCAGGACGGCGTGAAGCGATTCGAGGAGTACCTACACGAATTCAGGGCGGCCGGGGGGACGACGGTCTTCGTCACGCACAACCTCGGGCGGGGGCTCGCGCTGGCCGACCGCGTCGCGATCCTCGCGGGAGGGCGCCTCGCGGTGAACGAGCCGCGGGGCACCCTCACGCACGAGACGCTCCAGCGGCTCTACCTGGCGGCCACGGAGTCGGGCACCTGATGTCGGCGCTGCGCGCGTTCGCCCGCGGGACGTGGGCCGTCTTCCGCAAGGACCTCGTCGTCGAGCGCCGGGCCAAAGAAGGCGCGAATGCTCTCGCCTTCTTCTCCATCCTGCTCCTCTTCCTCTTCTACTTCGCCCTCGGCCCGGACCGCGAGCGCATCCGAACGGCCCTGCCCGGCCTGTTCTGGCTCGCGTTTCTCCTCGCGGGGCTCCTGGCGCTGGGCCGGTCGTTCGCCCTCGAGCGCGAGAACGACTGCCTCGACGCGCTCGTCCTCGCGCCGGGGGACAAGGGGGGGATCTACCTGGGCAAGGTCGCGGGGACAACCGCGCTCATGCTGGCGATGGAGGGCGCTTTCGTCGTCGCGACCGGGCTCCTCTACAACCTCGACCTCTGGCCGGCCGTCCCGCGGCTCCTCGTGGTCGCCGTCTTCGGCACCGTGGGCTTCGCCGCCGTCGGCACGCTCTTCGCGACGATGACGGCGCAGCTTCGCGCGCGCGAGGTGCTGCTCCCGGTCCTCCTCCTGCCGCTCGTGGTCCCCGTGCTCCTGGCCGCCGTGCGGCTGACCGAGGCCGCCCTCGTGGGGGAGAGCTGGGCCACGACGGCGCCGTGGTCTTCATCGTGGCGGGGCTCTTGACGTTCGAGTTCGTGCTCGAGGCCTGATGCGGATGTCGCGATTCCTCGGGGTCGTCGCGGTGCTCCTCCTCCTGGCCGGCCTCGTGGCGGGCCTCGGCCTGGCGCCGCGGGACGCCGTCCAGGGCAACGTCCAGCGCATCATGTACGTCCACGTCCCCGCCATCTTGACCGCGTACACCGCCATCGGCGCGGTGCTCGTCGCGAGCATCGCCTACCTCTGGCGCGGGCGCGCCGCCTGGGACCGGGTGGCCGCGGCCACCGCCGAGCTCGGCGTGTGCTTCATCGCGCTCACGCTGGTGACGGGGTCCATCTGGGGCAAACCCACCTGGGGCACGTGGTGGACCTGGGACGCGCGGCTGACGTCGACCGCGCTCCTGTTCGTGATCTACCTCGGCTACCTCCTGCTCCGCAGTGTCGTGGAGGACCGGGAGCGGGCGGCGACCTACGCGGCTGTGCTCGGGATCCTCGGCGCCCTCGACGTGCCGATCATCCACTTCTCGGTCCAGTGGTGGCGCACCCTCCACCAGCCGGCGACCGTGCTGCGGCCGCAGGCGCCGGCGATGGACGGGACGATGCTGGCGGCGCTCGCGGTCAACGTCGTCGCGTTCCTCTGCACGTTCGCGTACCTCGCCATCCGGCGCTACCGCCTGCTGACCCTCGAGGCCGAAGCCGCGAGCCGCGCCTGGCGCGTTCCGGTCGCGCGCTAGCCCGGACGACATCCGAGGACCGCCGCGGCTCTCGCGCGCGTGGCATACTGGAAGCATGCCACCGCTTTTGAAGCTCGTCTCACGCGAGAGCGCCGGACCCCCGGGCGCCACGGCCCCCGAGGCCGGCTCCACGCCGGCCGACGAGCTCCTCGACGCCTACTCGCGGGCGGTCATCGCCGCGGCCGAGCGCGTGAGCCCGTCGGTCGTCAACCTCGACGTCGCGCGCGCGGGACGAGGGCCACGCCCCTGGGACCCGCGACGACCCGAGAGCACCCCGGGGAGCGGCTCCGGCTTCATCTTCACGCCGGACGGCTTCGTCCTGACCAACAGCCACGTCGTCCACCACGCGACCCGCATCCGGGTCATCCTCGCGGATGGACGCACGCTCCCGGCCGACCTCGTCGGCGATGACCCGGACACCGACCTCGCCGTCGCTCGGATCCACGCGTCCGACCTCCTCGCCGTTCCGTTGGGCGACTCCGCGCGCCTCCGGGTCGGCCAGCTCGTCATCGCCATCGGCAACCCCTACGGGTTCCAGGCGACCGTGACGGCCGGGGTCGTCAGCGCCTTGGGGCGCGCGCTCCGGGCGAGCTCCGGCCGGCTCATCGACAACGTCATCCAGACGGATGCGGCGCTGAACCCGGGCAACTCCGGCGGCCCGCTCGTCACGTCGGCCGGGGAGGTGATCGGCGTCAACACCGCCATCATCCGGCCGGCCCAGGGGATCTGCTTCGCGATCGCCATCAACACCGCCAAGTTCGTGGCCGCGCGCCTCATCAAGGACGGCCGGGTCCGGCGGAGCTACATCGGCGTGACGGGGCAGACCGTGCCCCTCCCCCGGGGCCTCGTCCGCAGCCACGCCCTCTCGACAGAGAGCGGAGTCCTGGTGGCCTCCGTCGAGGCCGGGAGCCCGGCCCAGCGGGCGGGGCTCATGCCCGGCGACGTCATCGTCGCATTCGACGGGCAGCCCGTCGCCGGCATCGACGACCTGCACCGGCTCCTGACGGACGCCCGGGTCGCCGTGCGGGCGTCGCTCCTGGTCCTCCGCCGGGCCGAGAAGATCACCCTCGACGTCCTGCCCGGAGACCCGGAGTCCGGACCGCGCGCGTAGCGTCCTGTCGGCGGAGCGCCCGCCCGGCGGTTCCCCTGTCAAGCCATTTAAGAATGTTACCGAGGGAAGGTATCGTCGAGCCATTTA
>CAZDYT010000036.1:11812-13993 GCA_964509395.1 uncultured bacterium | reverse complement strand
GAAGTGCGCCGTCGTGAACGTCCCCTACGGCGGCGCGAAGGGCGGCGTGGTCTGTGACCCCAAGCGACTGTCCGTACAGGAGCTGGAGAACCTCACGCGCCGCTACGCGAGCGAGATCGCGATCCTGATGAGCCCCGAGGGCGACATCCCGGCCCCGGACGTCAACACCACCCCGCAGATCATGGCGTGGATCATGGATACCTACTCCATGCATCGAGGCCACCGGGTGCCTGCCGTGGTCACCGGAAAGCCGGTCGCGGTGGGCGGCTCCCTCGGCCGCGGGGAGGCGACCGGCCGCGGGGTCATGGTCGCCACCCGCGAGGCCCTGGCCCAACTGCGCCATCCGCTCGCGGGCGCCCGTGTCGCGGTGCAAGGGTTCGGGAACGTGGGGAGCGTGAGCGCCACGCTGCTCCACGACTCGGGGGCTCGGATCGTCGCGGTGAGCGACTCGGGGGGCGGGACGCTCAACCCGCGCGGGCTCGATCCCCGGACGCTCGCCCGGCACAAGCGCGAGTCGGGCCGCGTGTCCGAGTATCCGGGCGGCGAGCCGATCGACAACGCGACCCTGCTCGCGATCGACTGTGACGTCCTCATCCCCGCCGCGCTCGAGCAGCAGATCACCGCCGCGAATGCGGAACGGGTCCAAGCCCGGCTCGTCGTCGAGGGCGCCAACGGTCCGACGACTCCGGAGGCTGACGCGATCCTGGCGGCTCGGGACATCCTCGTCGTTCCGGACATCCTGGCCAACGCGGGCGGCGTCGTGGTGTCCTACTTCGAGTGGGTCCAGGACCTGCAGGCCTTCTTCTGGACCGAGGAGGAGATCAACCAGCGCCTCGAGCGGCTCATGGTCCGAGCCTTCGAGGAGCTGACCGCCACCGCGCGCGACCGCGGGACGGATCTCAGGACGGCCGCGCTCATCCGCGCCATCGAGCGCGTGGCCGAGGCCATCATGCTGCTGGGCATCTACCCGTGAGCGGCCCGCACCGACGCGGCGGCTCGGGGCCCGGGGCGGGGTGTCAGGCGTTCTTGAGGGCGTTTACGCGCGGGTTCCGAGTGCAGTGCTGAGTACGCGCAGGAGAGAGACCCAATGGGTGAGCGGGTGGTCTCGGTGCGAGCTTGTTGACGCCGGAGGTCGCCCAACTGCCGGACGACGTCAAAACCGTTGGATGAAGGGGTAGTGCCCGTTGGGCTCGTGAAGGCCGCGCAGGGCGAGAACGGTCAAGCCGGGATCGAGCAGGACTTGGCGGTTATCAGAGCTGCCCATCGTATGCCTCCCTCGTCCCGAGAACGCATGAGAACGCCTATTGCTGCCTGTCCTTCGCCAAAACCGCGTCCGACTCGCTTGGCGACGATCCGAGCTCTTGGGAGGGACCCAACACGCCAGGAGACGGGTGGGCGGTGGTTCCGAAGCAGGGCAGTCAGCATCCTCAGGCCATCGGCCCCGCCACGGCAAGCGGTGAATCTCAGCGCGGGACGGGTGGCGGCCGGATGGTGGGCCGGGCCGGGCGGGGTTGGATCAGGCCGCCCGCCGTGCGTATCGATGATGCAGGCCCCCGACTTCGGGAATCTGCACGACCTTGCCCACCTCCGGCCGCTCGATAGGCCGCACGTCTGGCGCATCCTTCTCGAGCGAGCGGTGAGTGCGTGCACGGTGATCGTACGCGAGGTAGCGGGTCAGGATGCGGCACAGATGACTCTCGCGCAGAACGAGGACATGGTCCAGACACTCGCGCCGGACGGAACTGATGAGCCGGTCCACGAAGGGATTCTGCCACGGGCTGCGGGCACCCGTGAGGACCTCCCGGATCCGCCTGCCCTTCACCCGTTGCCGGAAGGCGTGACCGTAGACCTGGTCGCGATCGCGGAGGAGAGAGGACGGCGCGGTGTCTTCCGGGAAGGCGTCCACGATCTGCTGGGTGGTCCATTCGGCGGTGGGATGCTCGGTTACGTTGACGTGGAGAACGCGCCGGCGATGGGGGGCGAGCCCGACCAGGACGAAGAGCACGCGTAGGTGAGCGGTGGGCACGGTGAAGACATCGATGGAGACCAGATCGCGGACATGGTTCGTCAGGAACGTTCGCCAGGTCTGCGAGGGCGGGGTGCGGCGCTTCGGGATCAGCCGGGAGCCGCGCTCGCCGATGTCGATGCCGAGCGTGAGGAGTTCGCCATGGATTCTGGGGG
>CAZDYT010000036.1:0-11802 GCA_964509395.1 uncultured bacterium | reverse complement strand
CCCACTGTCGGTTCGCCTCGGCCATCTGGGTGGCCAGGGCGGTGATCTCGGATCTGACGGGCGGGCAGCCTACCGGGGGCCGCCCGGAAAGCTTGGTCCAGTGCGCGCGGAAGCGGCGCCGCTGCCACCGCAGCACGGTCTCTGGCGCGACGATCACGAGGGCTGCCCTCCACCCGGCCCACACCCTGGGCAACCAACGCCAGAAGAGCCGATCGCTCCGCCGCAGTTTCGGTCGGGTCACCGTCCGTTTGTACACGGCGAGCTGCTGGCGCAGGGCGAGGTTCTCGAGGGCGAGCTGGCGGTGGCCGCCGCAGAGGAAGGGGAAGAGTCGAAGCAGGTGGAGCACTGTGCTGATCATGGGACGGCCATTGTCGCCGGGTCAGCGCTGAAAGATCAACGCTTGGCTGCCGGACGAGGTTTTGGCGAAGGACAGGCCGTCAGGTGGTGGATGCCTGGTGGATGGTATCCCAGTAGAGGAACTCGTAGTCCTGGAGCAGCCGCGCCGCCCGCTGGATCCGGCGCGGATCCACGCCCCGCTCCAGGCCTTCCGTGATCACCGCCAGCGCGCCCTGCTCGAAGGCCTCGGAGGGCGTGGCGAACAGATCGAAGAAGGCGACGTCCGAGTCGGTGAGGCCGTAGTTGGCCTTGAGGAGGCGGCTCATGGCCGCGCAGTTGGCCCCCCAGGCCGGCAAATTGATGAGGAACGCGCCGGCAAACTCGGCCTCGGAGGCATACAGGGCCAGCCACGCCACGTAGGCGGTGTAGGCGAAGGGGCCGGCCAACGGCTCGGCCGCCGCCGCGGCCTCCGGCGTCATCCCCAGGCCGCGGGCCAGGGCGCCCAGGGCCTCGGCGGCGGCCCGCTCGCCCTGGAGCATCCCGAAGAAAAATTCGCGGCTGCGGGCGGTGCCCGCCCGGGCGGCGGCCAGGGCCACGCTCCGCAGGTCGCTGGCGATGATGTGGGACTGCTGTTCGGCAAAAATGCGGAGCCGCTCTTTCGGAATGCGCCGCGCCTCCAGCCCCAACAAGTACGGGTGGGCCTTGAGGCGATCCTCGATCCCCGTGGTCTCCCGCCGGGCTTGCTCCACGACGGTGCGCGCATCAGCCATGGCCCTCTCCTTCCCCTGGAAGTCAGCCCTACTTCATTAACAGTGCCGCGCTGCCCGTGTCAACGCACGGGGCGCCGGTCCTCCGGTGGCTCGCTCGCTGCCGTCCTCCGCTCGGACCGTGCCTTCCTGCGTGGGCATCTTGTCCATGGTGCGCAGGGACCTCCAGTCGGAGAGTGCGCCCAGCCTAGCCCGTGGCGCGGGAGGGGTCAAGGACCGGCTTGACGTTGCGTCCGGGGCAGCGGTAGAGTCCGGCCAGCCTTGACGGAGTCAGCGAGGCAGAGGCCGTTTCCCGCTCCGCAGTCTTCAATCAACAGGGAGGATGCCGTGGCGATGAAGCTGATGACCAAGGCCGCCGTGATCGCCCACTTGGCTGACAAAGCCGCGCTCACCAGGAGACAGGTGGCGGAGCTGATGGCGCAGTTCCACGTCTTGGCCGCCAAGGAAGCCAAGAAGAACGGCTTCGTGGTCCCTGGGTTCGGGAAGCTCGTCCTTCGAAACCGGAAGGCCCGCATGGGCCGGAACCCGCAGACGGGGGAGGCCATCAAGATTCCAGCGAAGCGAGTCGTCCGGTTCCGCGTGGCGAAGGCCCTGAAGGACGCCATCCTCGGGGGCAAGAAGTAGGGAACATGGTCTGGGCGGGAGTCGTGGGCGTCTTGGCCTTCGTCCTCAGGCTCCTCGCCGCGCCGCTCGGCGCCGAGGCGCAGCCGGCGGGGAAGATGTATCGGATTGGTTACCTGTCACTCGGCGATGGCATCAACCCCTACATCGATGCCTTTCGGCACCGCCTGCGCGATCTGGGCTACCGTGAAGGGGAGAACCGGGCCTGTGATCCTCGACGGCTCCCGCTACGTGATCCTCCTGTGCGCCAAGGGCTGCACGGATACCATGTCGCCGTGACGGCCCGGGCCGGAATGACACCCGTAGGCAGAGAAGAGGAGGGAACGGTGATGGAGGAGTCGCTGGAACGGTCTGACCAGCCCTACGACGCGGCGCGCACCGGCTCGTTCCCCACCCCCGCCTCGTCGTGGAGGCGACCGTTGCCCTTACCCTGGGATTACGGGTGGCCGATCGCCGCAAGAGCGATCCACCAACATCCAAGGACCAGTGCCCCCGCGGCGAGTGCCAAGAGCCACTGACTCAGCCTCCCGAGTGGCCGGCGCAACGCAAGAGCCACGCCGACTCCCAGGACACCCCCCACCAGGAGTCCGAAGAAATGAGCGAGCACATCCGACTGCGGGTCGGTCCCGAGCGTCCCGAGGAGCGCCAGGATGGCCGCGATGACCACCCATGCCTTGCGCCCCACCACCCGGCGCTGGCGCCGCGCGACGAACTGTAACACGGCCAGAATCCCCAGCGCACCAAAGACCGCTGTTGAGGCTCCGATCGAGGCGTAGGGCGCCCTATGTGCGAGCGCGGTCAGCGCGTTTCCGCCCGCCCCGGCGAGCAGGACCAGCCAGGTGCCGACTCCCGGCCCGAGCCACCATGTGACGGCCGTGACGAGGACCATGCAGGCGACAGCGTTGCCGAGTACGTGCGCGACGTTCGCATGGAGCGTCAGCGCGGTCACTGTGCGCCACAGCTCGCCCGCGAGGATCTGCTGGGCCGAGGCACTGCCTTGGTCGAACCAGATGGACGCCCTCTCAGGCGGACCCGTGACCGCAAAGAAGCCTACCAGCAGCGCCGCGATCAGCGCCCCAATCCAGGTCTCGCCATAGGCGGGTAACAACGCATCGATGGGGACCCCATCGCGGTTCTCCTCATCGTACGCAGCCAGGGCATCAACCGCCGGCACCGCATCTCGGGCCGCGACCATCAGCACCCAGCCAGCGTCGGTCGCCTCCAGCCGGTAGGGGATCTCGCTCGCGGCCAGCACGACGGCATACTCCTCCGCCTGTTTCGCGCTGACGGTCACACAAACCGCTGTCTCGATTGGTCCCTTGGTGGTCATTCCACCTTGACGTCGAACATCATGTCAGCTCGACTGCCAAGTGGGTGCACAGGCGCGTATGCAAGCCGCTCGAGCTTGCCCTCACCGATCGATACTCAAGTCGCGGAACTCCTGGTCGAGGATCTCCCGAATGAACCGGTCGAGGGAGACCGGATAGAAGCGGACGTCCGGTGAGACGATGACGCCCGTGTTGATGAGCTCCTGCTGGGCGAGCTCGTCGAGCACGCGCTCGAGGTGGCGCCGCGCCTCCGGCTCCTGGCGGCGGATCGTGAGGTCCTCGCTCTGGAGCGAGACCCGTGGAGCGTACCGGAAGCTGAAGACGCGCGCGACCAGGCTTCGGTCCATCAGCTCCGTCTCGCCGAAGACCTCGCCGTAGGTCGGCCCCTCCCCGCGCGGCGTGATCACGAGCCGCGGCGACACGCGAATGCGCCCCCGCACCTCGAGGGAGCGGCCAGGGTGCTCCGGCTCGGGCCCGACGAGGATGTAGGGGAGGACGTGGTGGCCCGCGATGATGCCGATGAGCGGCTTCCGCACGATCTCCGTGTTCTCGAAGACGTGCCGCAGGAACTCGAGATCGCCCCAGCTCTCCAGCATGCCCTTAGTGTACAGTCGCCCGGCGCACGTCCGAGCGCCAGGCTCGTTGCAGAGCACCTCAGCCCAGGGCGCCCGCTGCGCGGAGGCGTTCGGTCAGGCGCTGCTCCGAGTGATGGAGAAGTAGGGCGTCCGCATCCGTGAAGGCGCCAGCGTCTCACGGCCGGGATCGTGGGTTCATCGGGTCGCGGGCGATGGACGCATAGACCCGAAGCAAGACAACGCACGACGGAGGTGGACGAGCGCTGAGCGATTCGGGTCGCTGAGGAGGCGGCAGCACGGGCGCCAAAGGCTGCACGGATATCATGTTGCCGTGACGCCCCGCGCCGGAATGACCCCGTGGGCAGAGAAGAGGAGGGAACGGTGATGGAGGAATCGCTGGAACGGTCTGACCAGCCCTACGACGCGGCGCGCACCCCGATCCGACTGGAGCCTGGCGAATTCAAGAAGATCGGGAAGGCGTATGGCCTGAGCCCCTACATGATCGAGGTGGTGACGACCGATGGCCACGAGATCCGAATCACGGCCCGGCGGAACCTGAAGTCGGGGGAGCTGGTGGGCGGGCCGGCCCTCCCGTACTCCGCCAGCTACGAGGAGCGGGTGGAGATCTGGGTCGGGGACCGGAGGCGCCGGGTGTGGGTCGACGCCTGTCCTGGTCAGAAACCCGATCGTGGCACTGTTTCGAGCGGAAGAGGTCCCTTGAGGCCTGGTGGATCACCGCTGGCGGCTTGTCCGCTGGTTGCCGAGTCCTGGGTTGACGGGAATCGAATCGTATCAACCGGTGTCGTGGCGAATCAGATCAAGCGAGCATGAGCAGGCCACAGGGGTGTGCGGCGCGCACACCGCAGACGGGCAAGGTCGTCATCGACCTGCTCCTCGAGACGCAGCGCCCATTCAACCCGGATGAGATCACGACGCTCTACGCGGGGGCGCTCTCGGCCTACGCGATCACGCGGGTCACGGGCGATGCTCGTCTCCTGCGGCTCCGGATGGCCCAGACCGTCCCGCTCCCATCGGACAAGCGCCTGGTCGCGCAGCTCGTTCCGCTCGAGCGCCAGACCAGCCGCGTCGGCCGCGAGATCGTCCGGCCGCCCAATGGGCATGACGATGTGGCCCATGCGGCGGCCGCCGCCACTGTGCTCGCCGATGGCCGCGGCACGGTGGCGTTCGAGGGGATGGCCGAGCAGCTCGTCAAGGAGCAGGGGTCGGCGGCGCTCCAAGAGCCGCAGGCGTGAGACGCTCCGGGCCCTGCCGACGGGGCCGAGCATCGCCCCGACCAAGGCGGCGAAGATGGTGCGCCGGAACCTGGAGCTTGGGAGGAGATTCTTTCGTGACATATTCGAGGTTCGCCCGGACGCGATTGAACGCGCGTGGTGGCACGGTTGTGTCGTGGCCTCGGGACTGACCCAAGGTCATCGACCAGGATCAGCAGCTCGTCAGAGTGCTTCCGTTCTCCGACGAGGCCGGAGGGGCACCAGTCGGTGAAGCGCGCCGTTGTGGCCGCGGGGGCCCCGTTGAGGGCGCCGGGGGGTTCCCGGTTGGCGCGATGCCGATTCGAACCCGTGGTGGTCGTCAGCAGAGGAGAGTTCTCCACTTATCCACCGTCATCCACCGCGTGCGATTCGGTGCGTGTGGCGCCCTGGTGAGCGAGGTCCCGGCCGTGACGCCGCACCAGATCGAAATCCACGAAGGTCGCCCCAGCGAATGCCCGATGGATCCACGGTCTCCACGATGTTGGTGTCACCCCGCTGCATGAGGATTGACGAAACAAACGCTTGACAGCCACCGCGACACCGAAGATTCATAGAGGGCGTTGACGGCGCCGTGTGCTCTTTCCGTGTTCGACAGGGAGGGCCATGCATGGATGTCCCGCGGAAACCGTTGGCCAAGTCCGAAGGCCGGCGAACCCTCCGAAGTGGTGTCGTGATCGACTGGCGCGGGACACCCACCCTCGACGACTGGGCGGCCTTCATCGTGAACGGTGGTCGGTCGAAGCGCCTCATCCTGGCCGACCGCACATCCGAGCGCCGACTCACGGCGCTGCTTGGCCGCCTTGAGGGCCTCCCCAAGCGCGAGATCAAACGGCTGGCGAAGAGCTGAGGCATCGACTCGGCACTCCCAAACGGCCCGCCGCCGGCCTGACTCCGGGCGTTCGCCGACGGTCCGTCTGGCCTTCCGAGGTTATCCACACCGGTGGATAACCGGGTGGGAAACCGTCCGTCGGCTGGAGCAGGAGTCCCCGCGATGCACGACGTTCTCTGGGAGCGCCTCCTTACGGCTCTCGAGGCCCGGCTGCCCCCGCAGGCCCTCGACACCTGGATCCGCCCCGGCCGCCTCCTCGCCCATCGCGACAACCACCTGGAGATCGGGGTCCCCAGTAAGTTCCTCCGCAGCTACATCGTCGATCACTACCTCCCCGACCTCCAAGCGGCCGCCGAGACCTGCCTGGGCCCTCACGCCCAGGTCACCGTCTCCGTGGACCGCCCAGCGGCCGGAGTGTCCCCCAGGGTACTGCCGGCCCCCCCGGCGCCGCCGCCACCGGCCGAGCTGGACGGCCGGTACATCTTCGACGCCTTCGTCATCGGCTCGTCGAACCAGTTCGCCCAGGCCGCCTGTCTGGCGGTGGCGGAGGCCCTCTCCCGAGCCTATAACCCCCTATTCATCTACGGCGGCGTGGGGCTCGGCAAGACCCATCTCCTCCACGCCATCGGCCACCAGATCCGCCGGACGCACCCCCAACTCCGCGTCGAGTACCTGTCCACCGAGAAGTTCACCAACGAGTTGATCGGCGCGATCCGCTACGACAAGACCCCCGACTTCCGCCATCGCTACCGCACCATCGACCTGCTTCTCATCGACGACATCCAGTTCATCTCCGGCAAGGAGCGCACCCAGGAGGAGCTCTTCCACACCTTCAATGACCTCTACGAATCGCACCGCCAGATCGTCATCTCGAGCGACCGGTCGCCCAAGGCGATTCCTGACATCGAGGAGCGCCTCCGCTCCCGCTTCGAGTGGGGCCTCATCGCCGACATCCAGCCGCCTGACTTCGAGACCCGGGTCGCCATCCTGAAGAAGAAGGCCGAGCTTGACGGCCTCCCGCTCCCCGACGATTTGGCCTTCTTCATCGCGAACAAGATCACGTCGAATATCCGCGAGCTCGAGGGCTCCGTCGTTCGGGTCCGGGCCTTCTGCAAGATGACGGGGCGGGAGCTGAGCCTCGACCTGGCACAGGAGGCGCTGGCCACCCTGTGGGGGACCGAGGCGCGCATCATCAAGCTCGACGAGATTCAGCGGCGCGTGAGCGAGGTGTTCGGCGTCAAGCCGCAAGATCTGCGCTCCAAGGACCGCACCAAGGCCATGGCGTTCCCCCGCCACGTTGCGATGTACCTCGCGCGCCACCTCACGCGCGACTCCCTCGCGGACATCGGACGTGGCTTCGGGGATAAGGACCATACGACCGTCCTTCATGGCGTGAACAGGATCGAGGTGCTCCTCGAACAGGATCCGAAGCTCCGCAAGACGCTCGATGAGATCATCAACACGATTCGCGTCGAGTGAGCCTCGGGTGCGTGATCCCTCGCGCACCGACTGCGTTGGGAGGTCGAAGCGTAGCGCCGCGCATTCGGAGGGGTCAAGCCGTGGCTTACGCAGCCCCGCCAGCCCACCGTGCCGAGCCTGGTCGACCAACGCCGTGCCCCACTCTGGGTTGCTCTTGTATCTTGCTATCCGAGTGGCGTACTGTATGGACGCCGGGACACGCTGTTTCGACGGTGACCCCGCAATAGGGTGTCGGTCATCCCCGAACCCCGTGCCGCACGGGGAACCCTCTTGCCCAGAAGGGGGGGGATGGCCACCCCGAACCCGATCTGCCGCGTTTGCTCACGTCCGATCTTGCTCGGCGCGTCCACTATCCTGGGACATGGAGACATGGCCCACCTGACATGTCGGGAGTTTGCTCGCTCCGTCAATAACTGGCCTGACGGGATTCGCCACCTGGTCTGCCTGAACTGCGGCCGGGCGTTCGAGAGCGACTCGAAGGCCCAGCGCCTCTGCCGGGCGTGTCGGGCAGGGAGTGGCTGACGGCCTCGATAGTCTGTATTAGTGAATTCGCGTGATGAAGGAGGTATCCAACCATGGTGAGAGATCCGCAGCAACCACTCGCACAGGTTGTCGGAGCAGTCCTGACCCTCGTAGGGGTGGCCGGCTTTTTCACCGGAGGAACGTTGTTGATCTTCGGTATCAACGCCCTGCACAACGTCGTGCACCTGGTATCAGGAGTTCTCGGCTTAGCGGCCGGCTTCTATACGGGTGGCCAGTGGGCGAGGTACTACAACCAGGGGTTTGGGATCATCTACCTGCTCGTCACCGCCCTCGGATTTGTGGCACCCGCCCTCACAGCAAGCCTGCTGGCGATCAACTCCGCCGACAACTT
This sequence comes from uncultured bacterium, assembly GCA_964509395.1. Classification (GTDB taxonomy): domain Bacteria; phylum Methylomirabilota; class Methylomirabilia; order Rokubacteriales; family DASRDR01; genus CAZDYT01. The sequence goes on along the minus strand of CAZDYT010000036.1, from coordinate 3,722 downwards.
CCTGCATCTCGCGCTCGGCCTCGTGCTGGCCGGCGTGGGATTCGGTGTCCTATCAAAAGCAATGGCGTAGGAGCGCTCCGCGCAGGAGCGGCTTGACGGTCCTTCGGGGTCGGCGTAGAGTCCGGCTCAGCACCTCGACAGTCTCCCTCGAGGAGGGGCTCGTACCGCTGGATTGGGTCCTCGGACAGCATTCCCACTTGCTCGGTGGTCACGGAGACGGCTTTACCCCCTCGTCACCACCAGTTGCTCGGAAGGAGGCGTGCCGTGGCGAAGATGATGACCAAGGCCGCAGTCGTCGCCCACCTCTCCGGCAAGGCGAAGCTGACTAAGAAGCAGGTGGCGGGTCTGATCGCAGCATTGCACGGCCTCGCGGCCAGGGAGGCCAAGAAGGCTGCCTTCGTCGTGCCCGGGTTTGGCAAGTTGGTTCGCGTGAGCCGCAAGGCACGCATGGGCCGCAACCCGCAGACCGGGCAGTCGATTCAGATCCCGGCCAGGCGCGTCGTGCGATTCCGAGTTGCCAAGGCCATGAGGGACGCCATCCTCGGCAGGAAGAAGTAGGAGCGCCGACCCCGCCACGATGGTGCCGCAGATCCTCGAGGTCGCATCATCGCGGTCTGGTCGCACGGGGGACTGAAAATCCCGGTGTCGGGAGTTCGACTCTCCCGTGTCCACCATTTCTTTGCCCCGCCGAATGCAAGTTGGACGCGGCGATTCGCGTTTCCGCGGTCCCGGGACCCTTATGATGGGTTGGGATAGATTGCTACAGGCTGTGAGGGGTCACCGTACCCCCGTTCTTCGGGGACGGCGATCCGCTTGTGGTCGTGCCCACCGTCACGAGGTGTGGCATGACACGCGACGTCACCGGGCTCCGCGGGGCGGCCCCGCTCGCTCCTGCTGACGAGCGAGCACCCCGTTACCGGCCCGTCGGGCGTGCCCCGCCCACGCCTTCGACTCCGCCAGCGCCAGCGCGTCGGCTGGCGAACCCGAGGGGCCGCGCCGCGAGCAGCTGGTGGTTCCGGGAACCCCGCCGCTGCGCGCCGTGTCTCGACGCTGGCGAAATCGAGGGGCCGGCGCGCCCACGCCGGGAAGCGCCTTCACGTCCCTGCCCCGACCGAGCCCGCCCGACCATGGCAGGAGTGAGGCGGGCGCCGCTTGTGTCAGCGGCGAGAAACGTCACGCAGAGCAGCCACCCAATCGTTCCTGCGATCCAACTGGAGAGCAGGGGCACCACAAGCAGCGCGGAGCCGAACGAGACCCACGGGGCGCGGCCCGCCGCCACGGAACCCGAGGCTGCGCGCCAGAGCAGAATCCCGAAGAGCACGACTGCTACGCCGGCGGCGAGCACGACGAACCGGGGGATGCCCTGCGAGCGGAGCCAGAGTGCCCAGGCGATGAGCGCCGGGACGACGCGCTCTGCTCTTACGTCCCCTCCCGTCATACCCACCTCGACCAGCGCCTCAACGTCTCCGGGCATCCTCGGTGGCGCCGATGGTGAGACCGTACGATGTGGCCGCGTGGGCGTCAAGTGAATCCCCAATACCGGGGTGTGCACTTTTTGAACTTCATCTGGCACGAGCTTGGCGCTTCAAGGACCCTAGCGGTCTGTCGGAGAAACCGCGCGACTCGCGAGAGAACCACCGCAACGCCCCGCGGTGTTCCGCTCCGAGCGCCGGCTTCGCCGGCGCAACTCCCCCTTTGTCACGGCCGGTGGTGGAGCGGCCTCGTTTGCTTCCGCGGAATGAGGTCGATGGAAATACCCGGACTATTGAAGAAATTTGCATGTACTTCTCCGCGCGGAGTGGGGGCATTCCGGCGGCCGGACGGCTTCCCCGCGCTGTGCAACGGTTGGTCGGTGGTCCCATTTTCGCGTCCATGGGTTCTCGACCGTCGGCCGTGGAGCCCGGCTGCGGGGCAATCGGCGCACCGTGGACGTCGCGGAACCGCCGGTAGGGCTTTCCCTTGAAGCACAGGAACTCCTCCACGAACTTCGTGAAGAGCGCGATCAAGCGCTGGAGCTACTTCCCCCACCGACTACTTCCATTTCTCCACCACCGGCCGTGACACCTTCCCGGGGGGGAGGTCCGGAAGGGGGGCGGAGCCCCCCTCCGGGGGACCTAGCGCGGGACCGGGGACCGCTCCCGCTCGGCCGCGCGGCGGAGCTCGAGCGCCCGGACCCAGGCCTGCTGCTCGGCCGGCGTCAACCGCTCCTGAAGCTGGAGCACGAGCTGATGGAAGGCGTCGAGCGCCTCCCGGCACTCGTCCGCAGCCCGGGCGACCTGCCAGGCGCGGCGCCAGAGCCGGCGCAGCTCCTCCTCGCCGACCTCGACGGCCGGATCCGCCCCCTTCGCGAGGCGCTGGTATTCGTCGCCGAACGCCTCGTACTCGACTCGCGCGAGTCGCCCGTCGCGGAACGCCGCCCTCAGCACGGCCGTCACGCCCGCGCCGGCCGGCCGGTTCCAGATCAGCCACGAGGTCACCGGCTCGGCCGTCGCGCCGAGGTGCCTCCGGTTCGCGGCCGCGGCCACTTCCTGAACCGTCATCCCGGGCCGGAGCCGCTCGTACAGGGCGCGGATGTCGACGCGACCGCCCGGGCCCTCGTCGGCGCCGAACGCGCCCGACGCGGCGCCGAGCCACAGGACGCCGACGACAAGGGTTACGCGCAAGGTTCCTGGGTCACGCATGCTCCACCTCACCGAGATACTGGGACGATCGACGCGTCGCCTCTCCGTCTCGCGGTGTGATCGTCTCTCCCCGTCGATCTTACCAGCAAGGGGTCGCGGCTCCGAACCGGCGCCCGATGATTGACCGGCCGGCACCGATGTGTCACGATGAGGATTGGTCCGGGAATCCGGCACGGTGTCCCACGCCCTGGAGCTCGATCGTTGGGTGTCCGCACGCGGCTCTTCTTGCTCCTCCTGATCCCGATGGCGGTCGTCATCGGCGGGTACGGGCTCGTGCGCGTCCAGCAGGAGGAGGAGCAGCTCCTGGCCGAGGAGCAGCGACGGATGGCGGTGACCGCCAAGGCCCTCCAGGTCGCCGTCGAGAGCGAGGTCGGCGCCGGCACCACGTTCCGGATGCGGCTGCCGGCGCCCGCGCCGACCGAGGCCACATGAGCGCCCGCGTCCTGGTGGTCGACAACGACGCGGAGCAGGTCGAGTTGCTCCGCGACGTCCTCGAGCGAGAGGGCTACGAGGTGAGCGGCGCGACGGACGCGGCGGCGGCCCTCGCCGTCATCGAGGGTGCGGAGCCGGCCGTGGTGCTGACGGACCTCCGCATGGAGGGGATGGACGGGCTCGCCCTCCTCCGGGAGGTCCGCGAGCGCGCGCCCGCGGCGCGCGTGATCCTCATGACGGCGTTCGGGAGCCTCGAGACCGCCATCGCGGCCATGCGCCAGGGCGCCTTCGACTACCTCACCAAGCCCTTCAAGCTGGAGGAGGTCACGCTCGCCGTCCACCGCGCGCTCGACGACCGCGCCGTCCGCGAGGAGAACCAGCGGCTTCGCCTGGAGGTCGAGCGGCGCTACGGCTGGGACAGCCTGATCGGCCGGTCCCCCGCGATGGAGGCCGCCCTCGAGCTGCTGCGCGTGGTGGCGCCGAGTGACGCGAGCGTGCTGCTCCTCGGCGAGTCGGGCACCGGCAAGGAGCTGGCCGCCCGGGCCCTGCACCACGCCGGTCCGCGCAGCCGCGGGCCGTTCGTGGCCGTGAACTGCGCGGCGATCCCCG
>CAZDYT010000035.1:10827-14094 GCA_964509395.1 uncultured bacterium | reverse complement strand
AGGTGCTGTCGGCGACCTATCTGGGCACGACCGTCCGGTACCAGGTCGAGCTCGGCCCCGAGCGTCTGACGGTGGATGACCCCGACCCGGGGGCGAAGCCGCTCCTCAGGGGCCCGGTAGTGTTGTCCTTCGATCCGGCACGTTTGCGCCTCTGGCCGGCGGGCCCCGGCGTCCTCGACGATCTCTGGGCGGAACCCTGACGAGCCGCGCGGGGTAGCCCACACTCAAGCCTATCCCAAGAGTGGCCTAGGAGCGCTCCCCTTGACATCGGCCCCGGAATGATCTAAACGTTTCGCTAAACGTTTTGTCATGATCAACAGGCGGCCCAGCAGGGTGGCAACGATCCGGGACGTGGCCAAGACGGCCGGGGTGTCGATCGCGACGGTCTCGGCCACCATCAACCAATCGGCGTACGTGAGCTCGGCCCTTCAGGCCCGGGTGCGCCAGGCGATTGCCGAGGTGGGGTACCACCCCGATGCGATCGCGCGAAGCCTGAAGAAGCGCGCCACGCAGACCCTCGGGCTGATCATCTCGGACATCACCAACCCGTTCTTCACGGCGCTGGTTCGCGGGATCGAGGACGCCGCCCAGGTCCGGGGTCACGCGGTGATCCTCTGCAACACCGACGAGGGCCTCGAAAAGGAGCGCGCCTATCTCGCGCTCCTGCGCTCGCGCCGCGTCGACGGACTCATCATGACGCCCGCCGGCACCGTCGAGGACTATCGCCGCTTCTTCGTCGAGGTGAACACGCCGATCGTGTTCGTCGACCGGAAGATCCCGACCGTCCCCGCCGACGCGGTGGTCGTCGACAACGTGAGCGGCGCGCGGCAGGCGGTCGAGCATCTGCTCCGGCTCGGCCATCGGCGCATCGGCGCCATCACCGGGCTTCCACAAATCTCCACGACGCACGAGCGGATTGAGGGCTACCGACAGGCGCTGGAGGCGGCTGGGCTGCCTATCGATCCCACGCTTCTGAAGGACGGCCATTCGCGACTGGAGGGCGGCTATCGGGCGGCGAAGGAGCTCCTGGGCCTGCCCGGGCGGCCGACCGCGATCTTCGCCACCAACAACCTCATGGCTATCGGGCTGATGCGCGCGGTGGCCGAGCAGGGCCTGCGTTGCCCCGAGGATCTGTCGGTTGTGTGCTTCGACGACTTCGAGTGGGCCTCCGTGTTCCAGCCGCGCCTGACCACCGTGGCGCAACCCACCTACGAGATGGGGGCGACGGCGGTGGAGCTCCTCTTCGGCCGCCTCGAGGGGACGCTGACCGGCGACCCGCGCGAGGTGGTCCTTTCACCCACGCTCGTCGTCCGCGACTCCTGCGCCGCGCCCCGGCGAGAGCGGTGATGGCCGGGCGCTGCGCCGACGTCGTCTGTCTCGGCGAAGCGCTGGTCGACCTCGTCTCGCTCCGCGCCGGCGTCGGCCTCGACGGGGCGCCCGGTTTCCGGAAGGCAGCGGGCGGCGCCCCGGCCAACGTCGCGGTTGGCGTCGCGCGCCTGGGAAAGCGCGCGGGCTTCGTCGGCGCGGTCGGCGACGACCCGCTCGGCAGCTTCCTCCGGGACGTGCTCTCCCGCCACGGGGTGGACGTTGCCGGCCTCGCCCGCCTCGTCGGCCGCCAGACGGCCGTTGCCCTCGTGTCGCTGAAGGCCGACGGTGACCGTGACTTCCTGTTCTACGGAGACCGCCCCGCCCACCTCGGCCTCCGACTCACGAAGGGCATCCGCGCGACCATCCGCGGCGCGAGTATCTTCCACTATGGCTCGATCAGTCTCATCGCGGAGCCCGGTCGGGAGGCAACGCTCGCGGCCATCCGGGGGGCGCGCCGCGCCGGTCGGTCCTGCTCCTACGACCCAAACCTGCGGCTGGCTCTGTGGCCCGACGCCCGCACGGCGCGCCGGTGGATCTTGGAGGGCCTCCGCCGCGCCCAGTGGGTGAAGGTCAACGAGGCAGAGCTGCGCTTCCTGACGGGGCAGCGTGACGTCGTGCGCGGGCTGCGAGCCTTGGCCGCGAGCGGACCCGCGCTCGCCGTCGTCACCCTAGGCCCGGAGGGGTGTGCGTACGTCGGCGGGAGCGGCGAAGGGCACGTCCCAGGCTTCTCGGCGAAGGTCGTCGACACCACGGGAGCGGGCGACGCGTTCATGGCGGCGATGCTGGTGGGGCTCCTCGAGGCCGAGCCGGATCCCTCGCGCCCCGTGCCGGCCCCGCCCGCCCTGGACGCCATCCTGACCTTCGCCAATGCGGCCGCGGCGCTCAGCACCGAACGCCGCGGCGGGATCCCGAGCCTCCCCTCACGCCGGCAAGTCTACGCTTTCCTCCGCGCGCGTGGCGTGAGCCCCCGCGCGGGTCGGCGAGGCTGGTGCGCGTGAAGGGCTAGCCCGTGTCCAAGCCCGAGGGGGCAAGCACGGGGAAGAGGAGGGTGGACTCATGACGTCACACGACTGGACGGGGCTGATCGACCGACGGGAGTTCCTCAGGCTCGCGGCCGGCGCCGCGACCCTCGGCGTCCTCGCGGATTGGCAGGCCACCGCAGTCCCGGCCCAGGCAGCGGCCAAGAAGCACTTCGGCGGCAAAACCGTCCGGGTGGCGGCCTCGGCCGAATACTACGCGGTCGCCTTCCGGATGTTCCGGGAACAAGCCGACCAGGAGTACGGGATCAGGGTGGCACCGGAGGTGATCCCATCCCACGAGGCCTATCAGCGCGTCATGCTTGAGTTTGCCTCCCGGGCCAGCTCCTACGACCTCGTGATGTTCTCCCCGCAGTGGCTGGCCGACTTCGCGCCCCATCTCGAGCCGCTGAAGCCTTTGGCCGAGGCGGCGGGCCTGAATCTCAGCCTCGACGACGTGCTGCCGGCGTTCCGCGACATGTACTCGACGTGGGCAGGAACCCTCTACGCCATGCCGTTCGACGGGGACATGCACATCCTCTACTACAACACGGCCGCCTTCGGGAACGCCGAGTCCCAGAAGCGCTTTCGCGACAAATACGGCTACCCGCTGGCGCCCCCGCAGACGTGGGAGCAGTACCGGGACATGGCGGAGTTCTTCACCGGCTGGGACTGGTTCGGCGACGGCCAGAAGCACTACGGCGCCTCGGACGGCTACCGGCCGGGCCGGACCGGCTTCTGGTGGTTCATGGGGCGATTCGCCAACTACGGCGGCGTCTACTTCGACGAGGAGACGCGCCCCCTGATCAACAGTCCGAACAGCGTCAGGGCGCTGCAGAAGCCGGTGGACTGCTTTGCCTACCCCTACGGAAATCACAACGAA
>CAZDYT010000035.1:0-10817 GCA_964509395.1 uncultured bacterium | reverse complement strand
AGGGCGCTGCAGAACATGGTGGACATCTTCGCCTTTGCCCCACCGGGCAGCACGAACTTCGGCTACACCGAGGTCGAGAACGCCCTGGTGAAGGGCGACGTGGCGCTCTCCACCAACTGGACCTCGGTCGCCCGCGTGGCCGAGGACCCCAGCCGGTCGAAGGTGGTGGGAAAGATCGGCTATGGAATGCTCCCCGGCACGCTGATCGGCGGCAAGCTCCACCGGGTGGGAAGCCTCGCCTCCGGCTGGTCGCTCGGCATCCCCAAGTATTCCGCCAACAAGGAGGCCGCGATCCACGCGCTCGAGCTCTACACCCGGCCCGACGTCTCGCTGAAGATCTGCCTGAACCCCGCCACCGGCGTCGACTATACGCGTCGGTCCAGCATCGACTCGCGCGACGCTGCGTCGGCGTGGGCGAGCGCACCGAAGTTTCTCGAGGTCATCAAGGCGTCGGTGGACGTCGGCTTCCCCGCGCCCCTGATCCCGGGCGCGGAAGAGTACATGAAGGTGGGCGGGGATGCCCTGGCGGCCGCCGTGGCCAAGACCAAGGGTGTGAAGCAGGCGCTGGACGACGCCGCCCGCGAGTGGGACCGCATCACCGACCGGCTTGGGCGGGAGCAGCAGAAGCAGCTCTGGAAGGCCCAGTACGAAGCGATGAAGCGTCGGGGCCTGGTCTACAAGCCCCTCGCATAAGCGCCGACGCCGACCGTGGAGCCCACCGGAAAGCCGGGCGCCGGAGCGCTGCCGTTGACGCCGGCCGGGAGCCTCGCCCTCGCCGCCGGGCGCCGGGCGGCGCGGCGCCGCCTCAGGCCCTGGTGTCTCGTGGCGCCGATGCTGCTCGTCATGCTGATCACGACCGTCTTCCCCCTCGCCTACTCGCTGCTGGTCAGCTTCACGCGCTACGAGCTGGCCCGCGGGACGGGCTGGGAGTTCGTGGGCTGGGCCAACTACCGCGAGGCGCTCGGTGACCAGCGGTTCCTCGCCTCGGCCGCGCAGACGACCCAGATCATCCTGCCGGCGCTGGCGGCGGCCTTCGTCCTCGGATTCGGCCTCGCGCTCCTGCTGAACCGGTCCTTCCCGGGGCGCGGCCTCTTCGTGAGCCTCCTCGCCGTGCCCGTAATGGTCGCTCCGACGGCGGCCGCCATGTCCTTCGCCCTGATGCTCACGCCGAAGTACGGTGCCGCGAACGACTTTCTGTCTACGCTGGCGGGCCAGCGGGTCCTGATCGACTGGCTCGGCTCGCCGGGGCTCGCCCGGCTGTCCATCGCGGTCGTCCAGGTGTGGCGATGGGCGCCCTTCTACATGCTGGTCCTCCTCGCCGGACTCCAGGCCATCCCCGACGAACTCTACGAGGCGGGCCGCGTGGATGGCGCGACGCGCCTTCAGCTCTTCGGGTTCATCACGCTGCCACTCCTGCGCTGGCCCGCGCTCGTGGGTCTCCTCATCGGGTTCATCGACCTGGTCAAGCTGTTCGACACCGTCTACATCATGACGACCGGCGGGCCGGGCGGGAGCACCGAGACGGTGACCTTCTACACCTATTACACCGGAGTCCGTTTCTTCCACGTCGGCTACGGCGCGGCCCTGTCGTTCTACGTCCTCGCCACGGTCCTCCTCTTGTCGATCCTCCTCGTCAGAGTATCCGCCCGTCGGGAAGAGGCCGTGGTATGACGCGTGCCGTGTGGGCGTCGAGCAAGAGGATCGGCCTCTACGCCGCCCTGCTCGCGACGACCGTCGCCTTTCTCCTCCCGACGCTCTGGATCGTCTCCACCTCGTTCAAGACGCCGGGCGAGTACTTCGCCTTTCCGCCGCTCTGGATCCCGCGGCGACCGACTTGGGAGCACTACCGGCTCCTCTTCGGCGAGTACGGCGGGATGCAGTACCTCCGCAATAGCCTCATCATCTCGGGAGGAAACACGCTGCTCGTTCTGGGCTTGAGCATCCCGGCGGCCTACGCCCTGGCACGCTACCGCGTCGGCGGCCGCGCGCTCGCCTTCTGGATCCTGTCGCAACGGATGCTCCCGCCCATCGCCCTGGTGATCCCGCTCTTTCTCCTCTACGCGAAGCTGCGCCTGCTGGACACCTTCCCCGGTCTGATCCTGGCCTACACCATCTTCAACATCCCGCTCGCCGTCTGGCTCCTGATCGGCTTCTTCCAGGATTTCCCGCGGGACATCCAGGATCAGGCCATGGTCGACGGATGCTCGGAGCTCGGCTCGGTGGCGCGCGTCGTTCTCCCGGTCATCGCGCCGGGCGTGACGGTCGTCGCCCTTCTGACGTTCACGCTCTGCTGGAACGACCTCCTCTTGGCGCTCACGCTCACCCGCAGCTCGACCCGGACGATCATGGTCTTCTTCACGAGCGCGCTCTACGCACCGACGGATGTCCAGTACGGATCGGCCTCGGCCTCCATCGTCCTCGGCGTCACCCCGGCCTTCATCCTCACCCTCTGCGGCCAGCGGTACCTGGTGCGCGGGCTCTCGATGGGCGGGGTCAAGGGCTGATGGGCTGGGCAGTGCTCTTGGATTTCGACGGGACGGTCACCCCGACCGACGTCGGGCCGTTCATCCTGAGGCATTTCACCGGAGAGCGCTGGATGCCGGCGAACGAGGCGTGGCAGCGGGGGGAGCTCAGCACCGCCGACCGGGCGGCCCAGCAGTGGGCCCTGCTGGAGGCTGACGAGGCCGCCGTCGGAGCCCTATTGGCGCAGGTTCCCCTCGACCCGGCCTTCCCCGCGCTGGCGGAGCTCTGCCGCCGGCGCGGCGTCCCGCTCTGGATCGTCAGCGACGGATTCGACTTCTACATCGAGCGCATCCTGGCCAACCACGGGGTCACGGGCGTCCCCGTCCTGGCCAACCGAGCGCGGCGGAACGGTGGCCGATGGCGGCTCGAGTTCCCACACCCGGACCGGCCGGGCGAGCCGGCTGGCGCCTGGAAGGCCGACATCGTGCGCCGCGTCCAGGCCGAGGGCCATCGCGTGGCGTACGTGGGCGACGGCCTGTCGGACCGCGCCGCCGCCGAGGCCGCGGACCGCCGCTTCGCGAAGAGAAAGCTGGCCGACCATTGCCGGGCGCTCGGAATCCCGTTCGAGCCGTTCGAGAGCCTCGCGGAGGTCCACGCGCGCCTCGAGGCGCTGCTGGACGTTCCGGCCGGACCGGCCCGTGATCACACCACGATGGAGGAAGGACCCCCATGAGTCGCATGAGGGCCGCGGTCCTGCACCGGCCGAACGATGTCCGCCTGGAAGAGCTGCCGATCCCGACGCCCGCGCCCGGCGAGGTCTTGGTCCGCGTGCGGGCGGTCGGCGTCTGTGGCTCCGACGTGCACTACTACAAGGAGGGCCGCATCGGCATGCACATCGTGGAGAAGCCTCTCATCCTCGGCCACGAGAGCGCCGGAGACGTGGTCGCGGTCGGGCCGGGGGTGCGGGGGATCTCCCTCGGCGCGCGCGTCGCCCTCGAGCCAGGCGTCCCCTGCCATCGCTGCCGCTACTGCCTGGGCGGGCGCTACAACCTCTGCCCGCACGTGACCTTCATGGCGACGCCGCCGGTCGACGGCGCGTTCGTCGAGTACATCGCCTGGCCCGCGGAGTTCGCCTACCCGCTCCCCGATCGGCTCGGCTACGCCGAGGGCGCCCTGCTGGAGCCGCTCGCGGTCGGGATGCACGCGGTGCGGCGCGCGCGGCTCGTCCCGGGCGCGGCAGTCCTGGTGCTGGGCGCGGGGCCCATCGGGCAACTGGCGCTGGTGGCCGCCGCCACCGCGGGGGCCGGCCAGCTCATCGTGGCCGACCTCGAGGACGGACGCCTCGCCGTGGCGTCGCGGCTCGACCCGCACATCGTCACGCTGAACCCCGCGCGTGAACCGCTCGGCGAGGTCGTCAAGGCCGCGACAGGGGGCGAGGGCGCGGACGTCGTCATCGAGGCGGCCGGCGTCGTGCGCACCATCACCCAGAGCGTCGAGCTGGTCCGCCGGGGTGGCAGGGTAGTCTGGATCGGGCTGCCTGGGGAGGACCCGAGTCCCGTGAGCGTGCTCGAGGCGATCCGGAAGGAGGTCGACATCCTCGGGGTCTTCCGCTACGCCAACGTCTATCCCGACGCGATCCGCCTCGCCGCGAGTGGGAAGATCGACCTCAAGCCCTTGGTCACCCATCGATTCCCGCTCGCGGAGGCGCGCCGCGCGCTGGACACGGTGGTCGAACAGAAATCGTCGGCCGTCAAGGTGGTCGTGGAAGTCTGACGCCTGCGGAGGCCCGGCCGAGCTGCTGGCAGCCAGCGCGAAGGCGCCCTGGCCTGACGGGAGCCGGCGCATAGCCGAGGCTAACGAACACGGAGGAGGCGCCCCATGTGGACTCGCATTACCGCGCTACTCGGATTCCTCCTAATCGCCCCGCCGGTCACTCACGCTGCGGACAAGGTCGTCGTGATGGTCCGGACCGGCGTCGAGGCGGACGCCATCAAGGCCGTGGCGCAAGCCTACACGAAGGCGACAGGCCGGCCCGTCGAGACGATGGAGATCGGGCGCTCGGGGTACTACGCGACCCTGCACACTCAGCTCGTCGGCGGCACCGACGCGTTCGATCTCGCCCAGGCAAACGATGCCGACGTGGGCGTCCTCGCCGAGGCGACGGCGATCGCGCCGATCGGTCCGTACCTCAACGACCCGCGCCATACGGACCCCAAGACCTTCGATCCGAAGGACATCGCCTTCACGTACAGCTATAAGGGCCAGGTCTACGCCGTCCCCTTCGACGTCAGCACCCACTTCCTCTACTACCGGAAGGATCTCGTCAAGACGCCCCCCGCCACCTGGGACGAATACTTCGAGGAGGCCAAGCGCTGGACTCGTCGCTACAACGACAAGTCGCCGACGCTCTTCGGCGCGGCCTTCACAGCCCTGGCCGGCTCCGAGCAGCCGAAGGTCTTCTACTCGGTCATGTGGAGCATGGGGGGCTGGATCATCGACGCCGAGGGGCGCGTCGGCGTGGACAGCCCGGGCGCGATCGCGGCGGCCGAGTTCTACGTCAAGCTCCGCGACGCCAAGGTCATCCCCCCGGACATCGCCTCGTGGGGCTTCTCGAACGTCAAGGACGCCTTGGAGACGGGCACGATCGCCATGGCCGCACCCTACTGGAACGCCGCCTACCCGATGATCAAGTCCGGGAAGAGCCCGTTCCGAGACCAGCTCGGCATCGCCCTCGTGCCCGGCGTCCGGAAGGCGGACGGTTCCATCCACCGCACGCCGTTCCAGCAGGGAAAGATCCTCGTCCTCAACGCCAACTCCAAGCGGAAGGACGACGCCTGGGCCTTCTATCGCTACCTCACCTCGAAGGAGGGGATGCGGCTCATGACCCAGGCAGGAGGCACCCCGTCCCGGTACTCGCTCCTGCAGGATCCGACGCTCGAGCCCCGGGAGTACCACGAGCTGATGATCGCGTCGCTCCAGATCGCCAAGGGCGATCCCGCGCCGCCCTTCTACCTCAAGCAGCACGAGGCGATGAACGCCGCGCTCTCGACGATCATCAGCGGGAAGGGCGACGTGAAGGCGGCCCTCGCCCACGCGGCGGAGACCATTCGGCGGCTTCAGCGCGGGAAGTAGCCCAGCCGGCCTCGCGTTGACCCGCCCCGGTGATCCACGGCGCCGCCTGATCGCCGAGCTCGCCGCCTGGGGAGTCGGGCTCCTCGGGGCTTGGGGAGCGATCTGGGCTCTCCTGCCTCCGGGGCCGCCTGCCACCCTCGCGAGCGGGGCTGCCTTCGTCGCCCTCTACCTCGTCCTGCTGGGCCGCCTCGGCGACGCCTACCTCCGCTACACGCTCCTCCTGCCGGCGGGCGTCCTCCTGGCTGCCGTGACCGTCCTGCCCATCGCCTTCCTGATCTACCTCGCATTCTTCCGGGTGACCATCCTCAACTTCCGCGGCCCCTGGCCGTTCGCCGGATTCGACAACTTCGTGACCGCAGTATGGGACGACCCGCTGTTCTGGCCGACGCTCTTCCGGACGCTCGAGCTCACCGTCCTCGGGCTCGCCCTCCAATTCGCGCTCGGCTTTGCGATGGCCCTCTGGCTCAACCGGAGGGTCCGATTCGAGTCGCTCCTCGCGACGCTCATCCTGCTGCCGATGATGACCAACAGCATCGTCGTCGGCATGCTCTGGAAGCACATCCTGAACTTCTACAACGGGCTCTGGAACCTCCTCCTGGCCCTGGCCGGGGTCGAGCCGCGGCCGTGGCTCACGAACGCCCCGCTCGAGGTCGTGGCCGCGCTCCCGGGGCTCGGCCCCTGGCTCGTGGAGCACGGCAACGCCACCTACGCCTTCCTCAGCATCCTCATCGCCAACACGTGGCAGTGGATGCCGTTCATGTTCCTGTTGCTGCGCGCCGGGCTCCGCTCGCTCCCCCCGGAGCCCTACGAGGCGGCGCGCATCGACGGCGCCTCCGCGTGGCAGACCTTCCGGCACCTGACGCTTCCGCTGCTCAAGGGCGTGATCGGCGTGGTTCTCCTCGTCCGCGCCATCGACATCCTCAAGACCTTTGGGATGATCTGGGCCCTGTTCGGGAACGCCACGACAACCCGTGTCATGCCGATCCACATCTACACGGTCGGCATCCAAACCCAGGACTACGGCCAGGGCTCGGTCCTCTCGCTGATCCTGGCCGCGCTGAGCATCGCCGTCTACTGGACGTTCCAGCGCGGCTTCGGCCGGCCCACCGTCGCGCGCGACTGAGCGATGCGCCGCGTCCTCCGCCGGGCCGGCTTCGCCCTCGGGATGGGCCTGGTCGCCCTCGTCTGGGCCGGGCCGTTCCTCTGGATGCTCCTCGGCTCATTCAAGCCCCGGGAGGTGATCATCGCCACCGAGCTCGTGCTCCGCTTCACCCCGACATGGGAGCACTACGACGCCATCTTCTCGCGTCACGCGTTCTGGACGTATACCCGCAACAGCTTCGTGGTCGCCGTCTCGACCACGGTCATCACCGTCACGGCGTCCACCCTCGCCGCGTACGCGCTTTCGCGCTACCGGGCCGGTGGCCACGCGTTCGAGTTCTGGCTGATCCTCACCCGGATGCTGCCGCCGGCGACGCTCCTCGTGCCGCTGTTCCTCATCTTCCGGACGCTCGGCCTCATCAACACGCTGACGGGCCTGATCCTGGCGGACGCGTCGTTCCTCCTCTCGTTCTGCATCTGGCTGCTCCGCGGCTTCTTCGACGAGGTGCCGCTGGACCTCGAGGAGGCGGCGGCGTGTGACGGCGCCACCCGGCTCCAGGGGCTCGTCTACGTGGTCCTGCCGCTGGCGGCACCCGGCGTGGCCGCGACGGTGATCCTCTCGCTCATCTTCGCCTGGAACGAGTATCTCTTCGCGATCGTGTTCGCCTCCGCCACGGCGTCCAAAACGCTCCCCGCGGCGGCCAACGACTTCATCACCGGATACGCGATCAACTGGGGGCCGGTCTTCGCGTCGGGGGTCGTCATCGTGCTCCCGGTGGCGCTCGCCGCGCTGGGGCTCCAGCGCTTCATCGTCCGCGGGCTCACCCTGGGGGCGTTCCATTAGTTGCGCACGGTCGACCGATAGGTCATGCTTGGGAGCACCCGGCAGGAAGGAGAGGCCCTATGACGACAGAGACGCAGGTGGGACGGCCGATCAGGCGGAAGGAGGACCTGGGGCTCCTCACCGGCCGCGATCCGTACGTCGCCGACCTCCGGATCCCCGACGCCCTCCACCTGGCGGTCGTGCGGAGCCCGCACGCGCACGCGGAGATCCGGCGCATCCGGACCGACGCGGCCCGGCGCGCGCCGGGCGTCGTCGGGGTCTTCACCGGCGCCGACCTGAACGCGGAGCTCGGCGAGATCCCGATGATCATCGGGGCGGAGAGCTTCGCCGAGGTGCACCAGGAGGGCCGCCGCCCGCTCGCCGAGGGGCGGGTCCGCCACGTGGGGGAGCCCGTCGCGGTCGTCGTCGCCGAGAGCGCCTACGCCGCCCACGACGCCGCGGACCTCGTGGCGGTCGAGTACGCCCCCCTCCCGGCGGTCACGGACCCCGAAGCCGCCCTCGCGCCGGGCGCCCCGCGGCTCTACGAGCACCTCACATCGAACCTCGGGGTCCGCTGGGCCCGGGGCCGCGGGGACGTGGAGGCTGCCCTCCGCACCGCCCCGGTCACGATCGAGGCGCGGCTCGCCAACCAGCGCCTCATGGCCGTCGCGCTGGAGCCGCGCGGGGTCGCCGCCCAGTACGACGCCCAGAGCGGGCAGCTCACGGTCTGGGGCTCGACCCAGACGCCCCACTGGCTCCGCGACAACGTCGCCCAGCACCTCAAGCTCCCGCCCGAGCGCGTCCGCGTCATCGCCCCGCGCGTCGGCGGCGGCTTCGGCGCGAAGATCGCCCTCTACCCGGAGGACCTCATCGTGCCCTGGCTCGCCCGGCGGCTCGGCCGCCCCGTCCGGTGGTCCGCCAGCCGGCGCGAGGACTTCCTCGCGACCTCGCACGGCCGCGACGTCGTCGCCCGGATCCGTCTCGCGGCGGACCGCTCCGGCCGCATCCTCGCGCTGGACGCCCGCATCATCGGGAACCTCGGCTATTGCCTCTTCAGCGACGGCCCGATCCTCCCCGTCCTGTGCGGCCAGATGATCACGGGCTGCTACGACATCCCGGCCGCGCGGGCGGAGGTGCTCGGCGTCTTCACGAACACGATGGGGACCGCGGCCTACCGCGGGGCGGGCCGTCCGGAGGCCGCGTACTTCATCGAGCGGATGATCCACCGCCTCGCCGCCGAGCTCGGGATGGACCCGGTCGACCTCCGTCGGAGGAACTTCATCCCGCCCTCGGCCTTCCCCTACGAGGCGCCGATGGGCCCGAGCTTCGACAGCGGCAACTACGCCGGCGCGCTGGAGGCGCTTCTGAAGCACGCGGACTACCCCGGACTCCGCGCCGAGCAGGCGCGGGCCCGCGCCGCCGGGCGTCTCGTCGGGATCGGGCTCGCCTCCTACGTCGAGATGTGCGGGTTCGTGGACGAGGAGACGTCGGACGTCGTCGTCGGCCCGGATGGGAAGGTCACCGTGCTCACCGGCTCCTCCCCCCACGGCCAGGGACACGAGACGAGCTTCGCCCAGATCGTCGCGGACGAGCTCCAGGTCCCGGTCGAGGACGTCACGATCGTCCACGGCGACACGGCGGTCATCCGCAAGGGCAGCGGGACCTACGGGAGCCGCAGCATCGCGCGCGGCGGGATGGCGGCCGTGCTGAACGCGCGGCTGGTCCGGGACAAGGCGCGGCACATCGCCGCCCACCTCCTCGAAGCTCGCGTAGAGGATGTGGTCCTCGAGGGCGGCCTGTTCCACGTCCGCGGCGTCCCCGGCCGGCGGGTCGCCTGGCCGGATGTCGCCCGCGCCGCGCACCACGGCCCGCGGCCGGCCGGGCTCGAGCCCGGGCTGGAGGCGCGCCAGGACTTCGTCGGCGAGGGCCTTCTCTACCCGTTCGGCGCCCACCTCGCCGTGGTCGAGGTGGACCCCGACACGGGGGTGGTCCACGTCCGGCGCTACGTCACCGTGGATGACAGCGGGGTGATCGTGAACCCCCTCCTCGCGGCAGGGCAGGTCCACGGAGGCCTCGCCCAGGGGATCGGCCAGGCCCTCTGGGAGGCCGGGCGGTACGATCCCGACGGGCAGCTCCTCTCCGGCTCGCTGATGGACTACGCCATCCCGAAGGCTGACGACCTCCCGTCGTTCGAGACGGGCCATACGGCGACGCCGTCGCCGCGCACCGCGCTCGGCGTCAAGGGGATCGGCGAGTCGGCGACCATCGGCTCCACCCCCACGATCGCCAACGCGGTCCTGGACGCTCTCGCCCCGCTCGGCATCCGGCACCTCGACATCCCGCTCACGCCGGAGACGATCTGGCGGGCGATCGCCGCCGCGCGGACGTAGCGGGCGCCGCGCGGGCGGAGTCCCAGCCCCCTCCGTGAGGGGGCCTCCTCACCCCGTTCGCCTGCCCCCTTCGACGTTAATGATGGCAGGTGACGCACTCGAGCGGCCCGTTCTTCTGGGCGTGGCACTCGACGCACCAGCCCATCGTGAGCGGGGCGACCTGGGCCACGCGCTGCATGCGCTCGACCGGGCCGTGGCAGGTCTGGCAGGCGAGCCCGGCCGCGATGTGCCGCTTGTGCGGGAAGTAGACGAAGCCGGGCAGCTTGTGGATCCGGACCCAGGGGATCGGCTGCTTTCGGGTCCAGTGATCCTGGACCTTCTGGACCTCGGGGTTCCCCTGCGCCGCGACGATCTTGTGGCAGCCCATGCAGCGCTCCACGGACGGGAGGCCCGCGTACGTCGAGCGACGCGCGTCCGCGTGGCAGTACTGGCAGTCGATCCGATAGGAGCTCGCGTGGACGATGTGGCTGAACTCGATCGGCTGCGTCGGCGGAGGCTCGACCGCCGCCACCGGTGGCGCCGGCTGAGGCCGGTACGGGGGATCGGCGAACGTCCGCACGTAGCCGATGACGTCCCGAATCTGGCGATCGGTCAGTGGGGGCTGGAAGGCCGGCATCTGCGGGGCGAGGCCCACCGCCCCCGCGCCCTTGCTGATCAGGGTGAAGAGGAAGTCGTCGGGAAGCCCGTTCATGAGGCGTCCGTCGGTGAACGGCGGGGGCCTGAGCGGCAGCGTCGCCGCCGCGGGGCCATCGGCCTTCCCGCCCTCGCCGTGGCAGGACGCGCAGTACCGGTCGTAGACGGCCCTGCCGGGATGCGCCTCCGGCGCCTTGCCCGGCTGGCCGACGGCCACCCAGGTGCCGATGCCGCCCACGGCCACCGTCAGCGCGAGGCCGACGATCGCCCCCCCC
>CAZDYT010000034.1:0-14133 GCA_964509395.1 uncultured bacterium | reverse complement strand
ACGCGCTCGCCGAGATCGTCCATGCCAGGCTCACCACGAGCTCGGTCTACCTCTGGACGCTGCCGATGTTCCACTGCAACGGCTGGTGCTTCCCGTGGGCGGTCACCGCTGCGGGAGTGAGGCACGTCTGCCTGCGCAAGGTCGACCCGCCGCTCGTCTGGCGGCTGTTCGACGAGGAGGGGGTGACGCACTTCTGCGGCGCGCCGACCGTGCTCGTCATGCTCATCTCGGATCCTTCGGCGCGGACGCTGGAGCGGCCGATCCTCGCGACGACGGCCGGTGCGCCACCCCCCCCCGCCGTGATCGCCCGCACTGAGGCGCTCGGCCTCGAGACCAGCCGGCTCGGGCTCAAGGTGACACCCTACCTGCGCACCTCGCTCCCGCACATCTACGCCGCCGGCGACGCGGCCGGCAACGTCCAGCTCACGCCCGTCGCCGCGTACGAGGGGCGGATCGCCGCCCGGAACGCCCTCGAGCGCGACCGCGAGACGGCCGACGTCTCCGTGGTGCCGCAGACGATCTTCACGACGCCGGAAATCGCCAGGGTCGGTCTCACCCACGCCGCGGCCCGCACCCGCGGGGTGGACTGCCACGTGTCGACCCACGACGTGCGGGGAGCGTCGAACGGACGGGCCACGGGCGAGGACGACGGCTATCTCAAGCTCGTCTTCGAGGGTCGGACCGAGCGTGTGGTGGGCGTCCAGATGGTCAGCTACGCCGCAGCGGAGCTGATTCAGCTCGCCGCGCTGGCGATCCGATGCGGCGCGACGGCGGAGCTGCTCTCGACGCAGCTCTCGATCCACCCGAGCCACGCCGAGCGCTTCATCAAGATCGCGGCCCACGACTACCACGAAGTCTGCGAGATCCCCCAGAACGCGGGGTGAGCCACCGACGGCCGGCGGTGGTCTTTCGAGGTGCACGCGGTCCTTCTGGCTCAGCGTCGCTGCGCCGCGTAGACGTTCTGCCCCCGGGTCTCCCGGAGGCAGAGAGCGGTCAGCGCCGACGCGAGGATGAAGAGGGCGCAGGCGGAGAACGCCGCCCGGTACGCCTCGACAGGATAGACGCGGGCGCCACCGACGAGGGCGCCCGTCCAGTGGGCGTCCAGGACGGCGCCGATCAGCCCCTGCGTGAGGGCCGCGCCGAGGAAGCCGCCCATGTTCACCACCGCCACGGCGACCCCGGCGAGGTGCGGGGGATTGACTTCGCGGCCGACCGGCCACGTCAGCACGAAGCCGGCGCCCACCAGGCCCATGCCGAAGAACAGCCCGTAGACCCCCCACAGCGGCAGAGCGCCGAGCGTGAGGACCAGGACCACCGCGAGCGCGAACAGGCTTCCGTTCAGGATCGCGTAGGGGAGCTTGCGGCGGTGCACGAGGCGGTCGGAGACGAACCCCGTCAGGGGCCCCGCGACCAGCAGGGCGAGCGAGGTCCCCGTCGCGTAGAGCGCCGCGTCGGTGGTCGGGAGCCCGTAGACGTCCCGCAGGTAGGGCACCACCCACAGCATCAGGTTGGCGTTCGCCGCGTAGAGCCAGAAGAACGTGAGAAACGGCGGCCACGTGTGCGGGTTCCGGAGCACCTGGCCGGCGCCGGCGAGCACGGCCCGGAGGCCGGGCCCGACCGCCGCGGGCTCCCCGGACGCGTCGGGGCGGTCGCGGACCACCCACCAGCAGGCCGCGGCGGACGCGAGCGTGAGCCAGGCCACGACCCCGAACGCGCCCCGCCAGCCCACGGCGGCCACCAGCGCGGCCAGGGGCGCCGTGGCGGCGAGCGCGCCGAGGAGTCCCATGGTCGCCGTCAGCGCCGCCAGCGTGCCGAACTCGGCGGGCGGGAACCAGGTCGCCGCGATCTTGAGCGCGCCCACGAAGGTGACGGAGGCGCCCAGGCCGACGGCCAGGCGGCCGGCGAAGAGCACGCCTTGCGTGAGGGCGGCGCCCATCGCCAGGGTGCCGAGCCCCATGACCGCGCCGCCGGCGGCGACGACCCGCCGGGCCCCGAACGCGTCGACCAGGAGGCCCGCCGGCACCATGAGCCCCGCGTAGGCGTAGAAGTACGTCGCCGACAGGAGCCCGACGATCGCGCCGGTGGCGCCGAAGGCCTGCATGAGCTCGCGGGCGATGACGCCCGGAGCGGCCCGATGGAAGAAGGCGATGAGGAAGATGAATGCCGGGATCGCCCACATGAGCCAGCCGGAGCCGGGCGGCGACGGCCGGGTCGTGGCCGGCGGGGTCGCGGCCGTCACCCCGATCGACCGAGGGCCGGCTGGGGGCGGCGGGTGAGGAGCTGGCGCAGGCTCCCGTAGATCCCGGAGGGCAGGAAGATGATGACGCGCATGAGCAGGAGCCCGTAGATCGTCTCCGCCATGCCGATGAGCTTGAGCCCGATGGCACGTGGAGTGCCGTCAGGACCGGTAGGGCTCGGGATCGCCGCCATCGACAGGGGGACTCCAACATACACCAAATGCGCGGGGCCTGAAACGGGGTCCGTCGCCCCGCGCCCGGGCCGAGAAGCGGGCCGCGCTCACGCTAGGGAAGGCTTCCCACCTCGGTCGGCGGTGGCGGCGTCGCCTCTTGCGGGGGCTGGCGCTCGGCCCGCACGCGGTCTTATCATAGGCTCGCGCGCTGGCCACAGGCGCGCGCTGGCGCTCCGCCCCCGATTCCCGCGAGGAGGTCCCGCATGGTCCGAGTCGCGCTGGCCCAATTCAGCGGGCACGAGTCCAAGGAAGTGAACGTCCAGAAGGCCGAGGAGCTGGCCCGGAAGGCGGCCGGCAACGGCGCGAAGATCGTCTGCTTTCCCGAGCTGTGCACGACGATCTATTTCTGTTACGGGCGCGACCCCAAGTACTTCGCGCTGGCGGAGCCCGTTCCCGGACCGGCGGTCGACCGCCTGCGGAGGGTCGCCAAGGAGACGGGGACGGTCCTGGTGTATCCGCTCTACGAGAACGACCACGGCACCCTCTACAACACCGCCGCCGTCCTCGGACCGGACGGAGAGCTGATGGGGATCTACCGGAAGATGAGCATCCCGCAGATTCTCCGCACGGTGCAGGCGGGGGAGACGCCCGCGGACGAGCGCTACTTTTTCACTCCGGGCAATACCGGGTTCCCGGTCTTCGACACACCCTTCGGCCTCAGGCTCGGCATCCTGATCTGCTACGACCGCCACTTCCCGGAGGCGGCACGGATCCTCGGGCTGAAAGGCGCGCACCTGCTCCTCGTCCCGACCGCCACGTACCGGGAGTGGATCAAGGACGTCTGGGAGCTCGAGCTGCGGGCCCACGCGGTGGCCAACATGTACTACGTGGGCGGGGTCAACAAGGTCGGCCCCGACGTCGGCGGCGCGCCCCACCGGCATTACTTCGGCACCGCCCTGTTCATCGACCCCCGGGGCAACGTCATGTGCCGGGCCGGCGACAAGGAGGACGAGATCCTCTACGCCGACATCGACCCGAAGGTGTGCGAGGACGTGCGCGACCTCTGGGGCTTCTTCAAGTTCCGCCGGTCCGACGCCTACGGGCTGGTCGTGGAGGGCTGAGCCGGGCCGATGAAGGCGGACCTATTCCTGACGGGCTGTCGCGTCGTCAAGCCCGACGTCGTCGTCGAGTGCAGCCTCGCCATCCGCGACGGCGTGATCGGCGCGGTCCTGGAGGCCGGCGAGACCGTGGAGGCCCGCCGGGAGCTCGACGCGGGCGGGCGGTACGTGCTCCCGGGGCTGCTGGACACGCACGTCCACCTGGGCAACGGGGCCCAGTCCTTCGCCGAGGACTGCGCCACGGAGAGCCGCCACGCGGTGACGGGCGGGGTGACGACCTTACTGCCCTACGTCATCACCCGCGGGTCGTACCTCGACGCCCTCCCGGAGATGCACCGCGCGGTCGCGGCCCGGAGCCTGGTGGACATGGCCTTCCACGCCATCATCATCACGGAGGCACAGATCGGCGAGATCCCCCGCCTGGCGCACGACGTCGGGGTCCGCTCCTTCAAGACCTTCATGGCGTACAAGGGGCGCGAAATCTCGCCCAGCGGCATCCGCGGCATGGAAGACAGCCAGATCTTCTCGGTGTTCCAGCAGATCGCCACGGTGCCGGGGGGGATCGCCGTCGTCCACTGCGAGAACATGGAGATCGTCGAGCTCCACCAGCGGCCGTTCCTGGCCGCGAACCGCCAGGACACCGCGGCCTGGTCCGACTCGCGCCCCGTCTTCGGGGAGCTGGAGGCGATTCGGCGGATGGTCGCCTTCGCCGACGCCGCGGGCGTGCACCTCCTGATCCCGCACATGGGCGTCGGCATCGGCTCCGAGTTCCTGCGGCAGAAGGTCTGGGGCCGCGGCCGGGTGAGCACCGAGACGTGCCCGCACTACCTCGTCTTCACCCAGGACGCCGACCGCGGGGTCGCGGGCAAGGTGAACCCGCCCCTGCGCGGGGCGGATCACCGCGAGGCGCTCTGGCAGCGCCTGACGGACGGCGCCGTCGACGTGATGGGTTCGGATCACTGCCCCTTCACCCGGGCGGTCAAGGGCACGGACCTCTGGACGGCCCGCGCCGGC
This sequence comes from uncultured bacterium, assembly GCA_964509395.1. Taxonomy (GTDB): domain Bacteria; phylum Methylomirabilota; class Methylomirabilia; order Rokubacteriales; family DASRDR01; genus CAZDYT01. Next base: position 9,591 of record CAZDYT010000034.1, on the reverse strand, counting down.
ATCCCCGGCGGGAGCGCCATGATCCTCCCCACCCTGCTGACCGAGGGCGTGGCCCGGCGCGGGCTGCCGATCCAGCGGGTGGTCCAGCTCACGTCCTCCAACGCGGCCCGGCTGTTCGGGCTCTACCCGGGGAAGGGCGCCTTGGAGGTGGGGTCCGATGCGGACCTGGTCGTCGTCGATCTCGACCGCGAGGTCGAGGTGGACCCGAAGACGCTCAACTCGGTCGCCGATTACAGCCCGTACGAGGGGTACGTCGCGCGCGGCTGGCCGGCCGTGACGATCGCGGGCGGCGACGTCGTGTACGAGGACGGCGAGGTCGTGGCCGAGCGGCCCCGCGGCCGGGCGCTCGCCCGCCGCGGCTAGCGAGAGCCCGCCGTGGTCTCGTTTGGCGTCATGTTCCGTCCCGGGCAGTTCCGTCTCTCCCACGTGATCGCCTGCCTCGAGGTGGCCGAGGACGTGGGGTTCGGGCACGCGTGGTTCGGCGACTCGCACGTGATCTGGCACGAGGCGGGTCCCTACCTGACCGCCGCCGCGCTCTCGACCTCCCGCCTGCGGGTGGGGCCGCTGGTCGCCAATCCCGTCACCCGGCATCCGACCGTCGTGGCGAGCACGGTGGCGACCCTGGCGCAGCTCTTCGACGGGCGCGCGGTGCTGGGGCTCGGGCGCGGCGACAGCGCCGTGCGGACGCTGGGCCTCGCGCCCATGCCGGTGAAGGAGTTCCGGACCACGCTCCAGCTCGTGCGGGCGCTCGGCCGGGGCGAGGAGGTGACGCTCAACGGGATGCGCACCCGCTTCGCCTGGCTCACGCGGGCCGTGCCGGTGCTGGTGGCCGCCTACGGGCCGAAGGTGCTCCGGCTCGCAGGCGAGCTCGCGGACGGTCTCATCCTGCAGCTCGCGTCGCCCGGCGTCGTCGAGTGGGCGGTCACCCACGCCCGACGGGGCGCCGAGGCAGCGGGGCGGCCCTGGCACGAGTTCGAGGTCGTCGCGGCCGCGCCCTCCTACATCTCCGCGGACCGGGAGCGGGCGCTCTCCCGGGTCCGGGGATTCCCCGCCACGGTGTCGAACCACGTGCGCGATCTGCTCGCCCATTACCGCCCCGAGGATCTCCCGAGCGAGCTCGTCGAAGGCATGGAACGGATCGAGGACTACGACTATCTGAAGCACGGCCACCACGATGCCCCTCACGTCCGGGCGGTGACGGACGAGATGGCCGAGCGGCTCACGCTCATCGGCACCGTCGAGGCGGTCCGGGAAAAGATCCGGCGTCTCGCCGACCGGGGCGTGACGCAGGTCTGCCTGTACCTCGGCGTGGTCGAGCCGGAGCTCCACTTCACGCTGCTGGAGACGTACGGGCGGGAGATCATCCCCGCGTTTCGGTGATGCGGTCGCGGAGAGGCCTTGGCGACAACCTGTCAGACGCGCGCGGGGCGCCGAGCGGGTCGGCCATCGCCGCAAACGTTCACGACGGATGCCCGCGGGCCGGCCCGCCGGCTGTGTCCGCGCGGCATCCGGGGAGGGACGGTGTCATGAGAGCACGATACGGAGGCTGGGCGCGCTGGTTCGGGATCGCCCCGGCGCTGGTGGTCGCGGCCGCCCTCGTGGGGGGCACTCCGCCCGCCGGGGCGCAGGAAAACGTGCTGAACGTCGGAAAGTACAGTGCCCTCGGCACGTACGATCCGCACGCGGGAGACCTCTCGACGCTCTGGTGGACCCTGAACAACTTCTATGAGGGGCTCCTCGACTTCAACGAGGACTTGAGCGGTCATCGCCCCGTGCTGGCGACGTCGTGGCGGGTCTCGCCGGACGGCACGAGCTATACGTTCACGCTGCGCCAGGGCGTCAAGTTCAGCGACGGCGCGCCGTTCGACTCGACCGCGGTGAAGCTCTCGGTCGAGCGGGCTCAGGCGCTCAAGAAGGCCGCCTATCTCTACGTGAAGCCGGTCGTCAAAGTGGACACGCCGGCGCCGACCACGGTGGTGTTCCACCTGGAGAGGCCGAACAACGCGTTCCTGCCCGGCCTGCGGTTCCTCCCGATCGTCAGCCCCCAAGCCCTCCGGGACCACGACCAAGGGGACGGTGCCCAGAACTGGCTCCGGGACCACACGGCCGGGACCGGCCCCTACGTGCTGGAGCGGTGGGAGCCGAACATCATCCACGTGGCCAAGCGGAACCCCCTGTACTGGCGCGGCTTCAGCCCCAACCGGTTCACCACGGTGAACCTCCGGCACATCTATGAGCCCGGCACCCAGCGGCTGATGATCGAGAAGGGCGAGCTCGACATCGCGGAGAACGTCACGAAGGACGCCCTGCCGGCCCTGAAACAGAATCCGGATCTGGTCGTCTACGAGAAGGCCGGCACCAGCCTGATGGTCACCTTCCTCAACACGCAGGCAGGGCCGACGAAGGACTTCCGGGTGCGGCAGGCCATCCACCATCTGTGGAACCAGGAGGCGTTCGACGCGATCACGGGGCACGCGGCGAACCCCGGGCCCCTCTACGCGCCACTCCTCGGGAAGACCTGGCGGATGGAGAACCCGTATCCGTACAACCCGGCGCGCGCGAAACAGCTCCTGGCCGAGGCGGGGTACGGCCAGGGCGGGTTCACGCTCCGGTTCCAGTCGCAGAAGGGCGACGTGGACAAGCGGGCGATCTTCGAGATCTTCCAGGCCGAGCTCGTCAAGCTCGGGATCCGCATGGAGTTCTTCGACGACACCTGGCCGGCGCTGGTGAAGAGGGCGACCGACTGGGGGCGGGACAAGGACCCGAACACCGCCATCCACATGATGGCCTACTTCCGGCCGGCCTTCACCCTCTCGCCCTACGAGTTCCTCCTGCACATGTACCACACCGACGCGTATCCGACGAAGGGCGGGCGGAACTTCACGTACTACACCAATCCCGAGTACGACCGCCTCATCAACGAAGCCATCGTCTTGACCGAGCCCGAGCGGGAACTCAAGCTCCTCCGGCAGGCGGCCGAGATGGTCTGGAAGGACGCCGCGGTGGTCGTGAACGGCCGCATCGTCGACAAGATCGTCATGCGGAAGGACGTCAAAGGGTTCATCTACATGGGCGATCGCATCTCGTACCGCTACTACGACATGTACCGCGAGCGGTGAGCCCGGGGTGCGGGAGGGTCCCGGTGGGGGACCCTCCCGCCCGGTGAGCGCCACACCCCGGTGTCGGGTCCCCGGCGTCCGAGATTCCGTCTGCCCCGCTTCCTGCGCGGCGGGCCGTCCGTCCTCGGAGCGGCCGCCGTCGTGCTCACCCTTGCCGCCATGGCGGCCGCGCCCGAGCTGTTCACCGGGCGCGACCCGAACGCCATCGACTTCCGGGCGCGCCTGCTGCCGCCGAGCCTCGCGCACCCGCTGGGCACCGACGAGAACGGGCGCGATCTCTGGGCGCGGCTGGTCCACGGCGCGCGCCCGACGCTCTTCTCCGCCATCTCGCTGATCCTGCTGGCCGCCTCGGTCGGCACGCTCGCCGGGCTCGTCATCGGCTATGCCGGGCGCTGGACGGACGAGGTGCTGATGCGCGTGACGGAATTCTTCCTGGCGTTCCCCCAGCTCGTCTGGGCGCTCGCCATCGCGGCCGTTCTGGGACGGGGCCTCGCCAACTGCGTCCTGGCGCTGAGCGTGACCTGGTGGGCGCAGTACGCCCGGCTGATGCGGGCGCAGGCGCTCGTCTACCGGGAGAAGGAGTTCATCCTCGGCGCGCGGGCTCTCGGCCAGCGGCACTGGCGGATCCTCCTCGCCCACCTGCTGCCGAACTGCCTGTCGCCGGTGCTCGTGAAGGCCACCATCGATCTGAGCCTCGCCATCCTCCTCCTGGCGGCGCTCTCCTTCCTGGGCGTCGGGGCCCAGCCGCCGCTCCCCGAGTGGGGGTCGATGGTGACCGTCGGGCGGAAGTACCTCCTGGACTACTGGTGGTACGCGACCTTCCCGGGGCTCGCCATCTTCGTGACGGTCCTGGCGTTCAATGTCCTCGGGGAGCGCGTCCGCGACGTGCTCGACCCGAACAGCCGGATCTACGGGCGCGCCTGAGAGCGCGGACCGGCGACGATGTGGCTGATCCTCCGGCGCCTGCCGCTCTTGGTCGTCCTGTTCGCGGCCGTCTCGCTCGCCGTCTTCCTGCTCACGCAGCTCCTGCCGGGCGACCCGGCCTTCGTCGCGGCCGGCGGCGGCGACGCGACCCCGGACATGATCGCCCACGCGCGGGCCCGGCTGGGGCTCGACCGTCCCCTCTGGGTCCAGTATGTCTACTACATGCGGAACGTCCTCCAGGGCGACTTCGGTCGGTCGATGGTCAACAGCAAGCCGGTCCTCGAGGACATCCGGAAGTTCTGGCCCGCGTCCTTCGAGCTCGCGATGGCGGCCATCGCCATCAGCGCCCTGGTGGGGATTCCGCTCGGCGTCGTCTCCGCGGTCCGGGCGGGCCGATGGCTCGATCGGCTCATCACGCCCGGCTCGGTGTTTCTCGGGTCGATGCCGATCTTCTGGCTCGGCCTCATGGCCGTGCTGCTCTTCTACCGCGTCACCGACCTGCTGCCGGCTGGCGGCCGACTCACGGTCGGCCCGCCGGCGCCACCCGTCGTGACGGGCCTGCTGCTCGTCGACAGCCTCCTCGCCTTCGACCTCCGCGCCTTTGGGGACGCCCTCCGGCACATCATCCTGCCGGCTTCGATCCTGAGCGTGATCTCCCTGGCGATGATCACGCGGGTGACGCGCGCGGCGATGCTCGACATCCTCCATGAGGACTATCTGAGGACGGCTCGGGCCAAGGGGCTCTCCGAAGCCCGGATCGTCGTCAAGCACGCGCTCGGCAACGCCTGGGTGCCCATCCTCACGGTCGTCGGGATCCAGCTCGGCCAGCTCATCGGCGGCGTCGTGGTCACCGAGACCATCTTCTCGTGGCCGGGCCTGGGGCTGTACGCCGTCACCGCGGTGGAGAACCAGGACTACCCCGCGATCATGGCCTTCACCCTGATCGCGACCGTGGTGTACGTCGCGATCAACATGGTGGTGGATCTGCTCTACCCCTGGCTCAGTCCCCCGACCCGCTGAGAGGGGCCCCGTGGACCTCATCGTCCGCAACGCGAGGCTCAGGGGTACGGACCGCCTCGTGGACATCGGCATCGGGGCGGATCGGATCGAGCGCATCGAGCCCCGCCTCGCCGCGCGCGCCGCCGAGGAGGTCGATGCGGGAGGCCACCTGACGACTCCCGCCTTCGTCGAGCCCCACATCCACCTCGACAAGGCGCTGACCGCCGATCGCGCCCGGGAGAACACGACCAACCTCTTCGAGGAGGCTCTCGCGCACATGCGCGAGGTGAAGCGGAGCTATACCGTCGAGGACGTGGCGGCGCGGGCCACCCGGGTCGTCCGCTGGCTCGTCGGCCATGGCGTCACGTTCATCCGCTCGTACGTCGACGTCGACACGATCGTCGGCCTCGTGGCGCTGGACGGCGTCCTCGAGGCCCGGGAGCGCTGCCGGGGCCTCGCCCACATCGAGCTGATCGCCTTCCCTCAGGAAGGCGTCTTCACCGACCCGGGGACGGACGAGCTGCTCGTCCGGGCCATGGAGCGCGGCGCGCATGTGGTCGGTGGAATGCCCCACGCCGAGGAGATCGAGGCCGAATCCCGGCGGCCCAAGGATCTGGTCTTCCGGATCGCCCAGCGCTTCGGGCGCGACATCCAGATGCACGTCGACGAGACCGACGACCCGGGGGCCACGACGCTCCACTACTACGCGGTGAAGGCGATCCGCGAGGGGTACCGCGGCCGCGTGACCGCCTGCCACGCGACGGCGCTCGCCGCGTACGACGACACCTACGCGGCGCGGGTCATCGGGCTCGTTGCGGAGGCGGGGATGAACGTCGTGGTCCTCCCGACGAAGCTCATGCGGGGCGGGATCCGCGACCGGGAGCCGCGGCGGCGGGGGATCACGCGCGTGAGCGAGCTGCTCGCGGCCGGGGTCAACGTGGCGTACGGCCAGGACGTCATCATGGACGGCTTCCTGCCGGTCTTCGGCACCGGCGACCCCCTCCAGGTGGGCTTCCTGCTCGCCTTCGCCGCCCAGCTCTCCACGCCGCGGCATGTCGAGACGCTCTACGACATGGCCACGGTGAACGGGGCGCGGCTCATGCGGCTCCCGGACTACGGGCTCCGGGCCGGCGGCCGCGCCGATCTGGTGGTGGTGGAGGCGCCGTCGGTCCAGGAAGCCTACCGGACCCAGCCGCGCCGCCTGGCCGTGATCCACGGCGGCCGCGTCGTCGCGCGCGGCGGCCAGGTCGTGGCCGCGTGAGGCTCGGGCGCTGCCGACCGTCGCGGGCACGCGCGCCGGCGGCTCAGGCTCGCTGGCTATCGAAAGGCCGGCATCACCCGAGTGGCCCAGTCGCGCAGGAAGCGGGCCTTGTCGTCGAAGTGGACGCTCATCCAGAACTGCCGCGCGCCCGCCTCGATGGCGCGCTCCAGCTTCCGGGTGCAGTCGGCCGGCGTGCCGGCCGCCGCGAAGCGGTCCGCCAGGTAGTCGACGAGCCCCAGCTCCTCGATGAGCCGGCAGTTGGCGCTGCCGGGCATCACGTGGTCGCTGAACGTGTACCGCTCGCCGAGCGCCTTCACCCGGGACAAGAGCTCGGGCGGGATGTGCTTGCCCTCGGTGGTGAAGCGACTCAGGTGGTTGCCGGCCGCGGCCAGCGACATCTTGATGGCCTCGATCGCCTCCCGGCGACTCGCGGCCACGTTGACGTCGGGCCACCACCACAGGTCGAGCGCGTCGGGGTCCCGTCCGGCCTCCCGAGCGCCGGCGCGCACCTGGGCAATGGAGTCGCGGACGATCTCCGGCAGGAGCCCCGTCCGGACGACCACGCCGTCGGCGATCTGGCCGGCCAGCCGGAGCGTCCTGGGGCCGGAGGCGGCGAGGTAGATCGGCACGGTCGCGCGGGCCCACGTCAGCCGGGCGGTCTTGCCGTGGTAGACGGCGGTCCCGGTGGTCAAGAGCCCGCGGATCGCCAGGGCGTACTCGCGCAGCTCGGCGAGCGGCGCCGCCCGGAGGCCGATGTTGTACGCCGCACTGTCGCCGCTGCCGATCCCGATCAGGGTCCGCCCGGGGGCCATCTCCTCGAGCGTCGCGGCGGCCGACGCCGCCACCGCCGGATGCCGCGTGATGGGCGTGATGACCCGCGGGCCGAACCGGATCCGCTCGGTGTTGACGGCGCAGAGCGCCAGGGTGACGTACACGTCTCGGGAGATCGACTGCGAGTCCGAGATTCCGAGGAGCTCGTAGCCGAGGCTCTCCACCAGCGTCGCCCACCCGACGACCTCGCGCGGTGGCGCCGTGGGCAGGAAGTTGATCCCGAACCGGCCGCGCATGTTCGCCTCCCCGGCGGGCCTACGGAGCCGCGGCCGGCGCCGTTTCGCGGGCGGCGGGTCCCCGTGGCACATACCGGCCCCAGCCCGGCTGTCCCACCGTCTCCCCGTTCTCCATCACGACCCGCCCCCGGACGATCGTCGTCCGGGCCAGGCCCCGGAAGGTCCAGCCCCGGTAGATGCTCACCTCACAGAGACAGTGATAAAAGCGGTCATCGACGGTCGCCTCGCCCTCGGGGTCGAAGACGACGATGTCGGCATCCGCGCCCTCGGCCAGGACGCCCTTGCGCGGGTAGAGCCCGAACGCCCTGGCCGTGTTCGTGGCCCCCACCCGGACAGAGATCACGATCACGAGGCCGGGCGGGCCCTGGCGGGCGCAGAAGCGGAGCGAGCGGACCAGCATGCCGGCGTCCGAGGGCCCCCCGAGCCAGGCGAGCCCCTCGCCGGGGCGCGGCGCGTCTCGGGCCCGGCCCAGTCAGCGCCGCGCGAACACGCTCGTCCGGCCCTCCCGGTCGAAGGTGAAGACCTGATAGGGCTCGGGTGGCCGCCCGGGCACCTCCATGCCGGGCGAGCCCACCGGCATCCCGGGCACGCCGAGACCAGTGATCTTCGGGCGCTCCTGGAGCAGGCGCATGATCACATCAGCCGGCACGTGGCCTTCGACGACGTAGCCGCCGACGATCGCCGTGTGGCACGCCTCGAGGCTTGGAGGGATCCCGTACCTGGCGTTGATCGACGCCAGGTCCTTGACGTTCTCGGCCCTGACCGTGAATCCGTTGGCGCGCAGGTGCCCGACCCACGCGTCGCAGCACCCTCAGGTCGGGCTCTTGTAGACGGTGACCTCCGGCTTCGCCCCCGGCGGGCCCCCTGACCGCACGGCGGTGGCCGGCACCAGAGCGAACACCACGCTGAGCCCGAACAGCATCGCCCACGTCCGCATCGCTCTCACGCGCGCCTCCCTTCGCCGGCTCGGGCTGACCTCGAGGACCCACACCCGAGCACGCCCACTCCCACCACACCCGCAGCCGGGAGCCGTCCAGACCGACCGTGACCCCACCAGTGTACCGGATCACCCGCTCGGCTCGAGCAGTGCCTCGACGAGACGGCGCGCGTCGCGGGCGGCGTCGGCGTCGTCGAAGATCATGACCACCACGCTCTCGGCGCGGCGGAACTCCGCGCGGAGCCGCTCGCCGGCCGCGCGCAGCGTCGCCGGCGTCGAGTCGGGCGTGACGGTGATGAACCGGCCCTCCCCCGCAGGCGGCCGCCAGCGGGCGATCTCCAGGTAGCCGCGGCCGGAGCCCGCGGGCGCCCGCCGGGCCACCCGCGCGCCGGCCGCAAGGGCGGCACCCCAGAGTGGGACCCCAGCAAGGAGCAGCCCGCGACGTGTCAGCCGCGTCCCCGAGACCGAGCCCGGCCCGGCTACGGGCTCTGCTGGAGCGCCTTGCCGTGCTTGAGCAGCACCTCGCCCATCGCCTTGAGCAGCTCGCCGCGCAGCTCGAGCATGCGGCCCATGGCCTTCAGGTCCATCCGGCCGCCGCCCATCATCCCCATCATGCCCATCCCCATTGGGTCCGGCTGGCCGCCCATCATGGACGACATCATGGGCATCTCGCCCATCATCGGACACATCAGGCCCATCATGCCGCCGCCCATCATGCCCTGGGGACCGGACGGCTGCCCCTGCTGGCCTCCCTGCCCACCCATCGGCATCTGCCCCATGGGCATCTGGCCCCCCGCCTGGTGCTGCGCGGCCAGCCCGTCCGTCGCGACGGCCAGCACGAGCGCCGTGAGCACGACGATGCACGCCATCCTCTTCATGCCGACTCCTCCTCTCGCTCAGGCCTTCGCCTGCCGGACGTGATGCAGGATCAGCTCCACGTGGTCCCCGAACTCCCGATCGATCCGCCGCGCCAGGATCCGGCCCTCCCGGTCGATCACCATCGGGCCTCCGTCACTCCGACCGTTCGCGCAGGACGCGCGTCGCGTTCGCGCGCAGGCGTTCCAGCGAGTCCCAGTCGGTCCCCTGGTGGTAGCTCCGGATCCGCGCCCGGCGGTCCACCAGGACGAACCGCGAGCTGTGGATGATCGGCTGGCGGTCGGCGTTCGGCACCGGGTGCGCCCACGCCGAGGCGGGGGCCAGCCACGTCGCCCGCGCGCCCCTCGCCGTCCCGGCGGTCCTGCCGAGGTCGGTCACGCCGAGGCGGAACCCGTCGATGGCGAGCCG
>CAZDYT010000033.1:12730-14439 GCA_964509395.1 uncultured bacterium | reverse complement strand
GTGACGTGCAGCTCCTTCGGCTCGTAGCGGGCCATGTGCTGCTCAAGCTCTTCCTTGGTGTCCGCCACGATGGCGAAGTCCTTGGCAGGGACGCCGTTCCGCTGGGGGCTGTCCCCGTACCGACCGAAGGCGATCCCCCAGCGGCCCGCCTTCCGCGCGGAGAGAACGATCCCCCGGGCGATCCGGGCGGCCAGGTTCTTCTGGAAGATCCCGCGGTAGACCACCTCGCAGATCAGATGCGCCATGGGGCCTCCTGCCTCAACGAGAAACCCTCGTCCGGCGACGGAAACCTGAGCCCGCAGCTCAACCGGACCGCCCTACTGGTATGCTGGTCTGACCACTCATACCCTAGGCCAGGACGCCTCATCCTGTCAAGGCTGAGCTTCTTCGCGCCGGGGCGTCAACCCATGGCGACCACGCGCTCGGGGAGGATCCTGTAGATCACCCGGACCTCCCCCGACCGCCGGTAGGGGTAGCGGTCCTGCCCGAGGTACTTCTTCGCGAGAGCGTCGATGTGCGCGTCAGCCCCCTGCTCCGTCACCTCGAGGACCCGACCACGGACGGAAAGGTGGCGGTAGGGGTTGTCGGGATCCACGATGGCGAGGGCCACCTTGGGGGTGCGACGCATGTTGCGGTCCTTGACGCGGCCGCGCGCGGAGTTGATCCGAAAGTGGCTTCCGTCGAAGTCAAACCAGACGGGGGTGACCTGGGGGCTCCCGTCCGGCATGACCGTGGCGAGGCTGGCGAACGCCTTCTTTTGAAGGAGATCCTTGAAGTTCTCGGGGATGGTCGTGGCCATTGACTTTCTCCTCGTCCCGGGATGGGATCCCTAGGTCCCCGCGGCGCCGAGCGCTGCCGCGAGAGCGTCGCGGAGGTCCTCCACATCTTCGATCCCAACGGAAAGGCGGACAAGACCGGGCGTGATGCCGAGCTTGGCCTGCTCCTCGACCGACAGCGGTCGGTGAGACGTCCGCGCGGGGTAGCTCCACGTCGTCGTCACGTCCCCGAAGCTGGGAGCGAACTCGACCAGGCGGAGCGTGCGGAAGAAGCGCTCCACGGCGGCCGCGCCGCCCGCAAGCTCGAAGGCCAGCATGCCCCCGAAGCCGGCGGAGAAGAGCTTCGTCGCGAGGGCATGCTGCGGATGGCCGGGGAGACCGGGGTAGTGCACGCGCCGCACCTCGGGACGCTCGACGAGGAAGCGAGCCAGCGCGAGAGCGTTGGCCGAGTGCCGCTCCATCCGGAGCGCGAGGGTCCGCACTCCACGCAGCACGAGCCACGCGTCGAACGGCCCCAGGTTCAGCCCGATCCGCACGGCCTGCGCCCGCGCCGTCTCGACGAGGGCGCGCGGCCCCGCCAGGACGCCGGCGGTGGCGTCGCCGTGTCCGGAGAGGTACTTCGTCGCGCTGTGGTGCACGGCGGTCGCGCCGTGCTCCAGCGGGCGGAGGAGCGCGGGCGAGGCGAAGGTGTTGTCCACCAGGAGCCGGAGGCCCGGACGACGCGCCAGCTCGGCGGGCGCGGGCAGGTCGGCCAGCCGCAGGAGCGGGTTCGACACCGCCTCGACGAACATGGCGCGCGTCGCCGGCGTGATCGCCGCCTCGACGGCGGCCGCCTCCGAGGCGTCGGCGAAGCTGACCGCGATGCCCCAGCGGCCCGCCTCGGCCCGGACGTCGGCCGTCTCGGCGGTGGCGCGCTCGACGATCGTGTGCGCT
>CAZDYT010000033.1:6772-12720 GCA_964509395.1 uncultured bacterium | reverse complement strand
AGCGCCGTGGTGGAGCCGTAGAGGTCCTGGCCCGCCACGAGATGGTCCCCCGGCCGCAGCGCCGCGAGGAACATCGCGGTGAGCGCACCCATCCCTGACGAGGTAACGAGCGCCGCCTCGGCCCCCTCGAGGGTTGCCAGGGTTTCCTCCAGCATCGTGTGGTTCGGCGTCCCGAACCGTCCGTAGATGTAGCCTGGACGTTGCCCCTCCCAGACCGCGTCCACCTGGGTGAGGTCGTCGAAGACGTAAACGCTGGCGAGATGGATCGGCGGGGTGAGCGGCCGGGAGGCCGAAACGGGATGCGGGACGGCTCGGGCCGCCCGGGTGGCGAAGCGAGGTGCGCTGTTCATGCCTCAGTCCTCCCAGGGGACCGACGGTCTCGCGGAAGCCGAGGCGCGCGCGCCGCTCTCCCGCCCGTGTGCGACGCGCCGCCCGGATCGAGCCGCAGCGTCCTCGGGGCGCCGCCGACACGGGGAGACGACGCCGTGAGTGTCCGCGACGCCCGCTCGCGGGGACCGCCCATCGGTCCCCGCCATTAGACCGCGGCGCTTCCGTCGCCCGCAAGTGCGGGCCCAAAAAAAATTTCGGCCCCGATGCCGCCTTTCTGAAGTAAAGTGAGGGCGCTTCACCGCTCCGCTGGCCAAGGTCGGACCTAAGAGTCGATCGGATGATTGTCATGCTATCTACCCGTTGATCATACTGTTTCTGTGGAGTCCGCTGAGTCAGTCTGCTTCACTCCGGTGAACAGGGGACCGATGAGGGGCTTCGGGGCGGTCATCTTCGACATGGACGGCGTTCTGGTCGACTCCGAGCCCCTCCACCTCCGGGCGACCCAGGCGGCCCTCGGCCCGCGCGGGTCCTCGTACACGGAGCGGGACAATCGCGCATTCTTCGGGGCGACCGATACCGAGGTCCTGCGCGTCCTCCGGATCCTGTTCAACCTGCCGGAGCCGACGGCGGCGCTGGTCGAAGCGAAGACCCGGCACCTCTTGGCCTTGATCCCTGCCGAGGCGCGGCCATTGCGGGGCGTCCCGCTGGTCCCGCTCCGCCTCCGCGACGCGGGGCTGGCGCTGGCTCTCGCGTCGTCCTCGCCCCGGCGGGTCGTCCACGCCGTCCTCGAGGCGGTCGGGCTCGAGCGTTGCTTCCAGACGATCGTCTGCGCCGAGGACGTGACCCGGGGGAAGCCAGCGCCCGACGGGTTCCTGATGGCGGCTCAGCGGCTGGGCGTGGAGCCGGAACGGTGCCTGGTCGTGGAGGACTCGCGCAACGGCGTGCTCGCGGCGAAGGCGGCCGGCATGGCCGTTGCCGCCATCCCGTGCCAGGCGACCAGCCACGAGGACTTTTCGGTCGCCGACCTGGTGCTGCCGAGCCTCGAGGCGTTACCGAAGGCCCTTGATAGCGTCGGAGGCGAGGCGGTGCGGTGAAGACGCAGCGTACGGCAGTCGAACGGAGACGGTGACATGGGCGTCGGAGAATCCAACATCAAGCGCGCGCTCAAGTGGGTGCTCGACCGCCTGGTGGACGATCCGAAGGCCAGGCGGTCCCAGCTGATCGACCAAGCCTCGCGGGAGTTCGACCTCAGCCCGCTGGAGGCCGATTTCCTCTACCGGCAGCTCACGGAGAGAGCCCCCGGCGGCCAAGAGCCCGGGGGCCCGCCCCGCAAGAAGGAGTAGAGCACGTCGGGGAGCGTGGGGGCTTCCGTTACCGGATTGGAGAAGGGAGCGAGCGCTCGGGTGGGCCTTCAGGGTTAGGCTGGTGTCCGGTAGCGCTCCTTGAATTCCCTCGGCGCGATGGCGATGCGTTTGCCCGAGACGTCGTCGAGGATGTACACCTCGTCGGTCAGTGAACCGCTGGCGAACACCTCGAAGACCTCGAGGACTTCCTCGAGCGAGGTCCCGGGCGGCCGCGCGGCCATCATCGCCTCCACGTCGGCCAACCGAAGCCGCATCGGTGACCTCCTCCGTGGGCGATTCTACCGGACGCCGGACACCGGCCCCGGCGGCCGCCGTCGGCGCGGTCGCGGACGCACGACTACGCTCGCGAGCGCGGCGAGCCCGACGCACCCCAGGGCCGTGGCCGGGTTCGGCGTGTAGATCCAGGGCCTCAGCCGAGCGAACGCGGCGTTCCGCAGCAGGACCTGAGCCGGCATCATCTCGACCCCGAGCTCGGCGGGCGCGCTCGCGACACGCTCGGGCTCGGCCGGGACCCAGAGGTCGGCGGCCTCCCTGGTGGCGACGGCGCCGGCGAGGCTCGCGTAGTAGAACGCGTAGCGTGGCAGCGTGACGCCCTCGAGGGGCGCCGGGGCTGCCTCCACCACCAGCAGGGGCTCCGGCCCCGCAGCCCCGCCCAGCGCCACCCTCACTGGAAATTCCGCCGGTGGGCCAGGCTCGCCCGGGATGGTCAGGCGGGAGAACCGGATGGGACGCAGGGGCGATCCGATCGGGACCGGCGTGACCCCCCGTTCCCGCCGGTCGACGACCAGGACTCGCATCGCGCCGCTCGCTCCGCTCCCGAGGGGAATCTCCGCCCCGCCCGCCAGCGTTCGCGGCGGGGCACCGTCCGCCCCGTAGGCCAGGGTCTGCACCACTCCGCGCCCCGTGGCTGCCCGCCGCAGCGCGCTCACGTCCAGACGCGTCAGGCGGAGCGGCGGGGTGGCGTCGAAGACGACGCGGCGCTCGTAGATCAGCCGCCCCCGCGCCTCGTCGTACTCGACGCGGGACGTGGCGCTCGCGGCGACCCCGCCGCCACCGGTCAGGGTGCGAACGAGCGCCGCCGAGGCCGTCTCCACCCGAACGAGATCTTCGCGAAGGGCGCGGAAGGACACGGCGGCGGTCGCGGCCGGCTCAAGCGCGTGCGTCACGGCGTCCAGGTCAGCCTGGTCCTGCGCGGCTGCGAGGCGCGCCTCGAGCGCCGCGAAGTACTCCGCCAGTCGCGCCTCCCGCGCATCCAGATCGCGGAACTCGGGAGCCGTGAGCGTCAGCGCGAGCTGCCGCACCGCCTCCTCCACGGCTTTCACTTCGGCGGGCGCCCGGCTCCGCAGCCGCCCGATCTCGCGGCTCACCGCGATGGCGGCCACCGCCCGCTGCTCGAGTTGCCGGCCCGTCTGGCGGAACTCTTCCAGCCGTCGCGTCGCGAGGCGCGCCCGCACCGCAGCCGCCGCGCGCTCGTACGTGGCACCGGTGGTGCCGAGCCTCGGGCTCGTGAGCCGACCGAGAAGCGCGAGGCGCTGTCTGAGCCACGCGACCTCGTCGGCCTCGTAGCTCGCCGACGGCGGTGGAACCAGCCAGCTGAGCCGGACCGCCGCCACGCCTGCGCCCACCGTCAGGACGAGCACGAGCCACGCCGCATACCGGAAGCGCAGCCGCAGGAGGCTCACGACGACGAGCGCCGCCGCCCAGATGCCGCCCAGGAGGAGATTCAGCGCGCTCGCCGCGAAGACGACCAGCAGGATCGCCGCGAGGAGGATCGCTCTCAACGCGGCCGGCGCTCGGAAGCGGGACGAAGCCGCGCGATCGTGGCGCCCCAGCCACCCCGCTCGGGAGGGGCGTCGGCGAGCGCCGCCACCAGGGGGGACCGAGCCAGCACCCGGCGCACGGTCGCCCGCTGGACCCCCTGGCCGCGGCCGTGGATGAGCCGGACTTCGGCGAAGCCGGCCGCGTGCGCCCGCGCCAGGTACTCCCCGACCACGTCGGCAATCTGGTCCGGTCGAAACGGGTGGAGATCGAGGGTATCTTCGATCGGGACCGGCACCGCCTCGATGACGACCGCGTCGCCGACCCGAACCACGCCTCCCTCCACGACGCGGGCCAGGGACCCACCGCCGGTGGAGGCGGTGACGATGCCGGGGCCGCCGCCCGCGGCATCCGCGCCGAGCTCCACGACGGCGGCGGCCCCCACCCGGAGACGCGTCCCCGGGCAGAGGGTTTCGAGGAGCTCGCCCCCCACGGTCAACGTCTCGCACAGCAGGCCCGGCTCGAGGCGCAGCGGCTCCCGCACCTCACCGCCGCTCCCCGCCCGGTGGATGGCGACGAGGCGACCCACCGGCACGCTCACCCGCCGTCCGACCTCACGCGATGGACGGCCGGCGGGTCCGCCACGGCGTCGCGCCTTCATAGGCGTGGGCAAGGCGAAGGATCGTCCCCTCGTCGAAGGCGCGCCCGACCAGCTGGAGGGAGAGCGGCAGCCCCTCCCGGCTGAACCCACACGGCAGGGCCACGGCGGGATGTCCGCTGAGGTTGAAGAGGCGCGTGAACATCGTGAACGCGTTCTGCAGCGTGTCGGTCCGTCCGCCGATCCGCACCTCGCGCGCCGCGACCGATGGCGACGGGATCGGGAGCGTGGGCGCCAAGAGACAGTCCACGCGCCGCAGGGCGGCCTCCACGTCGTTTCGGATGAGGTGGCGGGCCTGCTGCCCCTTCACGTAGTCGGTGGCCCCGAGGAACCGGCCGACGACGAGCCGCTGGCGCACGTCGGGCGCGTATTCGGCGGCATGCCGTCTCAGGAGCGGCGCGTGGTAGGCCATCGCTTCCGCCGCGACGATGGCCACGCTCGCACCCACCGCGTAGCGCGCCGTGGGGAGCCCCACGTCCTGCACCGAGCACCCCAGGCCCTCCAGCGCCGCCACCGCGGCCGCGATCGCGGCCTGCACCTCCGGGTCGGCCTGCTCGACGTACTCGCGCACGAGCCCCACGCGCAGCCCCTGGACCGAGACGGTGAGACCGGCGACGTAGTCCGGGACCGGGAGCCCACTGCTCGAGGGATCGGCCGGATCGTGACCGGCGATGACGGAGAGGATCGCAGCCGCATCGGCCACACTCCGGGTCAACGGTCCTGCGTGGTCGAGGCTCCACGAAAGCGGCAGGACGCCGGCCCGGCTCACGCGCCCGTAGGTCGGCTTCAGCCCGACCGTACCGCAGCAGGCCGCCGGGATCCGGATCGACCCGCCGGTGTCCGAGCCCATCCCCATCGGGGCGAGCCCGGCCGCGACCGCGACGCCGGAGCCGGAGGACGAGCCGCCGGGCAGCCGATGCGTGGTCGCATCCCACGGGTTCCATGGCGTCCCGTGATGCGGGTTGGTGCCCTCGGGCCCGTAGGCGAACTCGTGGAGGTTCAGCTTGCCGAGGATGATCGCCCCCGCCCCCCGCAGGCGCGCCACGACGGTGGAGTCCCGTGCCGCCGGCTCGGTGAGGAAGCGTGACCCTGCCGTGGTCGGCGTCCCCTTCACCGCGTAGAGGTCCTTGACCGCCACGGGCACACCGTGGAGCCGGCCGAGCGACTGCCCGCCCGCCACGCGGGCCTCCGCCGATCGCGCCGCCTCCAGGGCCTGGTCCCCGAAGACGGCGAGGTAGCTCCGGAGCTGCCCGTCGAGCTTCTCAATCCGGGCGAGGTGCGCCTGGATCACCTCGACCGGGGAGAGCTGTTTCGCGGCGATCGCGCGGGCCACGTCCAGGACGCCGAGCCAGTGCAGGTCATTCATGGGAGGACCTTATAGAGAGCCGCCGGCTCGACCTCGTCGAGCGGCAGCTCGTCGAGGGTCCGGACGGCCTCGAGTATCTGCGCGGCCCGCGCGAGCACCGCCTCCCAGTCCCCAGGCGGCAACGGCAGATCCGCGGCCACTTCCCGTCCCAGGCGATCGAGGACATCCCGGCTCATCATGGTGGCCTCCTCCGTCAGTCCCCCGCTACTATACCAGCCCGCCTTCGACGGGGTCGAGACGAGGTCCCGCGTCCGTCACCCTGCTAGAATGGGGCCGTGGCCACCGTCCCGGTCACCTTCCTTCCGGACGGCAAGACGGTTCCCGCCGAGCCCGGGGCGTCGCTTCTTCGCGCCGCGCACGCGCACCAGGTCGACATCACGGCCACCTGCGGCGGGCGCGGCCGGTGCACCTCGTGCCGCGTGAAGTTCGTCGCGGGGACGATCCCACCGCCGACCATCAACGATGACCTCCA
>CAZDYT010000033.1:2593-6762 GCA_964509395.1 uncultured bacterium | reverse complement strand
CCCCGACCTCGTGCGAGAAGGCTACCGGCTCTCCTGCCAGGCGCTCCCGGCCGCGCCCGTCACGGTCCGCGTCGCACCCCCACTCGACGAGAGCGCCTTCCAGATCCTCGGGACGGAGCGTGCCCCGGGCACGCTCGCCCGCGTCACCCTGGACTCTGGCCTCTCGAAGCGCTCCGTCCGGGTCGAGCCGCCTCGCGAGGAGCAGCACCAGACGTCCGACCTCGAGCAGCTCTGCCACGCGGTGGGCGTGCGGCCCGAGGCCGTGCCGCTCGAGGTCGTGCGCACCCTCCCTTCGGTCTTGCGCGAGGCCAAGGGCGAGGTCACCGTGGCCACGTTCCACGACGAGCCGCTGGCCGTGGAGCGGGGGGATACGACGGCGATGGCCTTCGGCCTCGCGGTGGATGTCGGGACGACGAGCGTGGTCACGAGCCTCCTGGAGCTCGCCTCCGGCGAGGTGATGGCGTCGGTCTCGAGCCTGAACCCCCAGGCCGTCTTCGGCGGCGACCTCATGAGCCGCATCGCGTTCGTCCAGTGGAATCCGGCGAACCTCCGGAAGCTCCAGTCGCGGATCCTCGGGCTCCTCAACGGCCAGATCGACGAAGTGCTCGAGCGCTCAGGCGTGCTCCCGCAGTGGGTCTACAAGGTGACGGTGGTCGGCAACACCTGCATGCACCACATGCTCCTCGGGATCGACCCGACGCACGTGGGCCTGGCCCCGTATGCGCCCGTGCTCCGCCATGCGGTCGTGCTGCCGGCCCGCGCGCTCCACCTCAAGGTGAACCCGGAGGCCCGCGTGTGTCTCCTGCCCATCGTCGCGGGCTTCGTCGGGGCCGACGCCGTCGCCGTCGCCCTTGCGACCCGGATCTACGAGAGTCCTGTGGTCCGTGCGGCGGTGGACATCGGCACCAACGGCGAGGTCATCATGGGCACGCGCGAGCGGCTCGCGGCCTGTTCCGCCCCGGCCGGGCCCGCGCTCGAAGGCGCGCAGATCCGGCACGGCATGCGCGGGGCCGCCGGGGCGATCGACCGCGTCTGGCTCGAGGACAGCGCCATCCGATACCACGTCATCGGAGAAGCGGCCCCGCAGGGCATCTGCGGCTCGGGGCTGATCGATGCGGTCGCCGTGGCGCTCGACGCCGGGCTCGTCGACTGGACCGGTCTCATCCGGGTCGAGGCCCGCGACGGGCTGCCGCCCCCACTCCGGCGGGCGATCGAGCTGCGGGGCGAGGAGCGGGTGCTGATCCTGGTGCCGCGCGGCGAGGCGGCCGGCGGCCGGGAGATCGTGCTCTCGCAGGAGGACATCCGCCAGGTCCAGCTCGCCAAGGGGGCGATCGCGGGCGGTGTCCGGACGCTCCAGCGGGTCCTCGGCGTCCCCGACGCCGACCTCGCCGAGCTCATGCTGGCGGGCGGCTTCGGGAACTACCTCTCGGTCCAGAGCGCCGTCCGCATCGGCCTCATTCCCGCGCTCCCCTCCGAGCGCATCCGCTACGTCGGGAACGCCGCGGCGCTGGGGGCCCAACTCGCCCTCCTCTCCGAGCCCGAGCGGGCGCGGGCCGAGCGGCTCGCGCGCTCGATCGAGCACGTCTCGCTCGCCTCCCACCCGGACTTCCAGGAGATCTTCGTCGACTCGATGAACTTCCCGCGCTGACATGTCTCTCCCCGCCGGGGAGCGGGCCAGGGTGACGGGCCGCTCACCGGCCGACGTGGAAGCGGAACTGGCAGACCTCCCCGTCCTCGACGGGGTACTCCTTGCCTTCGAGCCGGAGGAGGCCACGGCGCCGCGCCTCCGCGAGGGACCCCGCTTCGAGGAGCTCGGCCCAGCCGATGACCTCGGCCCGGATGAACCCGCGGGCCATGTCGGAGTGTACGGCCGCCGCCGCCTCCAGGGCCGTCGCCCCCGCGGGAATGGTCCAGGCCCGCACCTCCTCGTCCCCGATCGTGAAGAAGCTCACGAGGCCGAGGAGCGTGTAGGCGTCCCGGATCACCCGGTGAAGCGCCGGCTCCGGCAGCCCGAGCGCCTCGAGGAAGCTCTTCTGCTCCCCGGGCGGAAGCGCCGCGACCTCGCCCTCCAGCACCGCGGAGACCCAGCCCACCATGCTCGCGGGCTGCCTCGCCGTTCCGGCGAGGGCGGCGAGGAGCTCATGGCGGCGGCCGACGTCGGCTTCGGCCAGGTTGAGGCAGTGAAGGATCGGCTTGAGCGAGAGGAACCCGAACCCGCGGAGCGCCCGGGTCTCGTCCGGCGGCAGCGCCTGGGCGCGGAGCGGCGTGCCGGCCTCGAGCGGCTCCTGGAGCCGGCGGAGGAGAGCCTGTTCCCGCTGCTCGGCCTCGGTAGCCTTGCGCTTGAGCCCCGGGCCGAGCTTCGCGAGGCGCCGCTCCAGCACCTCGAGGTCCGCGAGGATCAGCTCCTCCTCGAGGGCGGTCGCTTCGCGGCGGGTATCGGGAGGCGCGCCGAGGCTCGGCGAAGGGAAGGCGCGCACCACGTGGAGGAGCGCGTCGGCGTTCCGCAAGTCGCCCACGTCGAGGCCCGCCCGTTGCCCGCGTTCGAACCCCGCGAGATCCACGACCTCGACGCTGGCGAAGACGATGCGCTCCCGCCTGGCGAGCGCCGCGAGGCGCGCCAGCCGCTCGTCGGGCACCCGCGCGACCCCGACGTGCAGCTCCCCCTGGAGGCCCTTGCGCGAGACCGCCGCGTCCGCTCCCGTGAGGAGGCTGAACAGCGTCGTCTTCCCGCTCCGAGGGAACCCGATGATCCCGAGCTTCATGGTGCGTGCGGGGCGGAAACTTCCACTGGTGCGCGGCGCGCGACGGGGCGGAGTGTACGCGAACCGGCAGACGTTGTCCAGCAGAACCGCCGCCACCCCTCGAATCTTTGACCCTCGCGGGACCGGTCTGGTAGAGTGAGGCCGCCATGCCGCTCCGCCTCCTCCCGTGACTCGGCCTCGCGAACTCGACGCGCGTGCGGTCGGGCTGGTCCTCCTGCTCTCGGCGCTCTGGGGCGGGAACGTCGTCGCGGTGAAGATCGGCCTGGTCGACGCCCCGCCGCTGGCGCTGGCGTGGATGCGCTTCGTCCTGGGCAGCCTCTGCGTCGTCGCCTGGGGCGTGCGGACCCGGGCCCCGTTCACCGTAGACCCCGGCGAGTTCTGGCCGCTCCTGGGGCTCGGGCTCCTCTTCACCACCCAGCTGGGCCTCCTGAACGTCGGCACCTGGCTCTCCACCGCCGGTCACGCCGTGGTTCTCCTCAACGCGTACCCCGTTCACATCATCGTGATCGCCCACTTCGTCGTGCCGGGTGACCGCATGACGGTCGCCAAGCTCGGGGGCGTCCTGTTCGGCTACGCCGGCATCCTCCTCCTCTTCTGGGACCAACTCGTCTCGCTGCGGCTCACGGACCCGACCATGCTGGCGGGGGATCTGGTGCTCTCCGCGAGCGCGGTTCTCCTCGGGCTCCGACAGGTCGTCCTGAACCGCCAGCTCCAGTTCATCCACCCGGTGAAGCCGCTGCTGGCCCAGGTGGGTATCGGCACGCCGCTCTTCATCGTGCTCTCGGCGCTCTTGGAGCCACAGCCGACGCGCTGGACCCCGCGACTCGCGGGCTCGCTCTTCTACCAGGGGGTCGTCATCGCGGGCTTCAACTTCATCGTGAACATGTCTCTCCTCAAGACCTACCGCCCCAGCGCGCTGGCCGCCTTCTCCCTGACGACGCCGCTCTTCGGCGTCGCGACGGCCGTCGCCGTCTTGCGTGAACCGATCAGCTGGTCGCTGGGCGTCGCGGCTTTCCTCGTCGCCGGCGGGATCGCGCTCGCGAGCGTGCCGCCCGAGCGAGCCCGCCGCCGGGTCGCCGCCGCCACCGAGCCCGCCCCTCCGGAGCCGGCGCCGTGAGGCGAGCCGTGGGGGCCGCGCTCGGAGGGGTGGCGGCGCTCCTGCTCGCGCTCGACCTCGCGAGCCCGATGGCCGGGAGGGCCCAGCCGCTCGGGGTCCGCCAGCTCGCCAACGAGGCCCCGCAGATCCTGCAGGAGCTCGCCCAGCTTCGCGGCCTCCCGTCCCCGGGCCTGCCGCCACGCGTCGTCGTGCGCTCTCGCGAGGAGCGCCGTCGCTTCATCGTGGGGGAGCTCAACCGCAAGTACCCCGCGACCCGCCTCGACGCGGAACGGCGGGCCATGGTCGTCTGG
>CAZDYT010000033.1:0-2583 GCA_964509395.1 uncultured bacterium | reverse complement strand
GGGACTCATCCCGCCGGGGTTCGATCTCCGGGGGTTCCTCACCGACCTCGTGGTCGAGCAGGCCGCCGCCTACTACGACCCCATCGGCAAGGTGATGGCTCTCGCGAACTGGCTGGGGTCGGACGAGCAGCGCGAGGCGCTCACCCACGAGCTGGTTCACCTCCTTCAGGACCGGCAGATCGACCTGGACCGGTTCCTCACGGCCTCGCCCGGGAAGGGCGACGAGGCCCTCGCGCGCCAGGCGCTCATCGAAGGGGAGGCCGTCGCGCTCACGCTCGACCGGACGCTCCGGCGCCAGGGCCAGGACCTCGGGCGGCTCCCCGACGTGGCGTCCCTGCAGCGCGCCATCCTCGTCTCGGCGACCGGCCCGGTGGTCGGCCGGGCTCCGCGGTTCCTGCGCGCCCTGCTGACGTTCCCCTACGCGCCGGGCCTCGGCTTCGTCCATCAGTTCCGGCGCCGGTACGCCTGGGCGGAGTTCTCGCGACTCTATGCCGACCCGCCCCGCTCGACCGCCCAGATCCTCCATCCGGAGCGCTATCTCGACCGCCGTGAGGACCCGGTCCCGCTCAGCCTGCCCGACCTCGGCCCGGCGCTCGGCCCGGGCGCGCGGCGCATCATCGAAGACGACGCGGGCGAGTTCGGGCTCGCCGGAATCCTCGGCGAGTTCCTCGGGGACGAGGCAGGGGCGGCGGGCTGGCGGGGCGACCGGTACGCGCTCTGGGACGACGGCCGGGGGACGCCGGTGCTGGTCGCGCTCAGCGTCTGGGAGGACGAGGCGACCGCGGCGGCGTTCAGCGAGGCCTACACACGGCTCCTCCTGCGGAAGCACGGGCTGCCGACGCCCACCGCGGGTACCCCCTGGCTGACGGCGTGGCGGGTCGGGGAGCAGGCCTTCGCGGTCGAGCGGCGGGGCCGCGAGGTGCTGCTGCTCGAGCGGGCGCCGGCCTCGGCCCTCGACGCGATCCGGAGCACGCTCTGGGCGAGCCGCCCCAGTGCCCGGGCACACCCTGTCCTCTCCCCCGCCGGCGGGAGAGCCTTGGGTGAGGGAAGCGGCAACCATCCGCCCCACCCCGGGCCCGCCTTCTCCCTCCCGCGGGAGGGAGAGAGAGCGGCAGCGGCTACCGCACGCCGGCCAGGCTGAGGAGCACCATCCCGGCGAGGATCACGCCCGCCCCGAGCGAGATCTCGCGCACCCGCTGGCGCTCGCCGAAGACGACCGCCCCGATCAGGAGGGCGAAGAGAATCTCGACCTGCTTCACCGCCTCGACGTAACTCGAGAGCGTCATCGTGTACGCGACGACCTGGCTCACGGTCGTGAGCGCCGCGAAGAGCCCCAGCCCGACGAAGGCCTTGAAGTTCGCGGGGACCTGCCGGAAGTGCTGCCGCGAGGTCGCCAGGACGAGCGGCGTGACGAGCAGGCTCGCCGCGAGGTAGCCCCCGAAGCTCCCGGTGTAGGGGTCCGAGAGGAGCGCCGCCTGCTTGATGGTGAGGACCGACGGCGCATAGAAGAAGGCGGCCACGAGCGTCCAGCGGAGGCCCGGCTCGGTCACGAGCGCCGCGGCCGGGGCCAGCGGCGAAAGCCGCGCGCGGCGGACATTCAAGAGATACACCCCGGCCGTGCTCAGAAGGACCCCGGCCAGGCCTAAGAGGCTCGGCTGCTCGCGGAGCGTCAGGTAGCCCATGACGAGCAGGATGATCAGGCTCACCTTCCAGAGCGCGGTGACGGTCGAGAGGTCGCCGAGCTTCAGGGCCTTCGACAGCGCGAGGGTCGCGATGCACTGGCAGACCCCGAAGGCGAGGCATACGGGGACGAACCCCGGCTTGAGGTCGGGCCAGCCCTCGACGCGCCAGACGAGGGCCCACGCCATCACGAGCGTGAACGGCAGGAGGAAGGTGAAGCGGCCCCAGACGTTGATGTACTCGTCGAGGCGATGGCCGAGCTGCTTCATGGTCATGTTGCGGAGCACCTGGAAGAGCGCCGCGGCGGCCGCCAGCAGAAACCACATGGGCGCGATTCTAGCACGCGCCTGAGCCGCGGCCGCGACGGCGCGAGTGCTATACTCATCGGAGCGCATGCCGACCCGACCCTCGAAGAAGCTCGACCGGGTCCCGAACCCGCATCCCGACCGGGATTACGAGGTGGACCACGTCGTCCCGGAGTTCACCTGCCTCTGCCCCCTCACGGGGCAGCCGGACTTCGCCACGATCCGGATCCGCTACGTCCCCGACCAGTGGCTCCTCGAGCTGAGATCGATGAAGCTCTACATGTGGGCGTACCGCGACGAGGGCGCCTTCCACGAGGACGTGACCAACCGCATCCTGAACGACCTCGTGGAGACGGTGGCCCCGCGGCGGATGGAAGTGGTGGGCGACTGGAACGTGCGGGGCGGCATCAAGACCGTCGTCACGGTCCGCTACGAGAAGCCGCCTCCGGCGGCCGGGGTCGCGCCGGGCTGAGCCTGTCGCCGCGCCGAGGCGTCGGGCGAACCCAGGCCGTTTGTTCGTGAATCCCGCGGACTAGGCCGACTTATTCACGAAGCGTCGGGTGGGTCCTGCCGCGGCGAACAGCCCACCGGCGTCCTC
>CAZDYT010000032.1:2391-14578 GCA_964509395.1 uncultured bacterium | reverse complement strand
CCGCCCTCGCCGGGCTTCGAGCCCTGGGCCATCTTGATCTCGAGCTGCTCGGCGCGGATCAGGTACTCCGGCGTGACGCCGAACCGGGCCGAGGCGACCTGCTTGATCTTGCTCGCCGCGAGGTCCCCGTTCGGCAGCGGATGCCACCACTCGGGATCCTCGCCCCCCTCGCCGGTGTTGGAGCGGGCGCCGAGCCGGTTCATGGCGGTCGCCAGCGTCTTGTGGGCCTCCGGGCCGAGGGCCCCGATGGACATCGCCTGGGTCGAGAAGCGCCGGACGATCGCGCTGACCGGCTCGACCTCCTCCGCCGGGATCGGCCGCCGATCGGGTCGGAAGGCCATGAGATCGCGCAGCGCCAGCGGCTCCCGCGTGTTCACGAGCTCGGCGTAGCGCTTGTAGTCCTCGTACCGCCCGCTCTTGGTCGCCGCGTGGAACGCCTTGATGACGTTCGGGTTGAAGGCGTGCTGCTCGCCCCCCTTCCGGAACCGGTAGAAGCCCGTGTCCGGGAGCCGGGTCCGCGCGGCGGCGAAGCCCTCCCGATGCCGCTCGAGAACCTCCGCGGCGATCTCCTCGAAGCCGATCCCGCCCACGCGGGACGGCGTGCCGCCGAAGCACCGATCGATGATCGCGCGCGCGAGGCCGATGGCCTCGAAGATCTGGGCACCCTGGTAGGACGTCACGGTCGAGATGCCCATCTTCGACATGACCTTGCGGAGCCCGTACTCCAGCGCCGTCTTGTAGTTCGAGACCGCGAGGTCGGGGTCCATCGGGGTCTCGCTCCGCTCCGGGGTCGCTGCGAGCTGCCGCACCGTCTGGAAGGCGAGGTAGGGGTTGACGGCCGAGGCCCCGTAGCCGATGAGGCAGGCGGCGTGATGGACCTCCCACGCCTCCGCGGTCTCGCAGAGGAGGCTCACCTTCATCCGCTTCCCGTGCCGGATCAGGTGGTGCTGGAGCGCCCCCACCACCATCAGGATCGGCACGGCCGCGTGGGCCTCGTCGACGCCCCGGTCCGACAGGATGATCAGGGTGTACTCCGCGTCGGCCGCGTGGCTCGCCTCCTCGGTCAGCCGATGGAGCGCGGCCTCGAGCCCCGCCGCTCCCTCCGCGACGGGGAAGAGGGTCGACAGCCGGATCGCGGGAAAGGCGGGGATGCGGGAGAGCACCTCGAGCTCCCGGTCCGAGAGGATGGGGCTCTGGAGCCAGATCACTCGCCCGTGGAACTCGGTCTCCTCGAGGAGGCTTTGCCGCGGCCCCAGGTACGTGTTCAGCGACATCACGAGCTGTTCGCGGAGGGGGTCGATCGGCGGGTTCGTGACCTGCGCGAACCGCTGCTTGAAGTAGCCGTACAAGGGCCGCGGTCGCGGGCTCAGGACCGCCAGCGGCGTGTCGTCCCCCATCGACCAGACCGGCTCCTTCTTTTCGGCGAACATCGGCTTGAGGACGTACTTCAGCTCCTCCTCCGTGTAGCCGAAGACCGCCTGGAGCGTGACGAGGGATGTCCCCGCGAGCGGCCGATCGCCGTTGGTCGCGTCCGGGAGGACGTCGTCGAGCCTCACCAGGTGCCGGGTGAGCCACTTGCCGTAGTCCTGCTGGGTCGCGAACTGGCGCTTGATCGCGTCGTTGTCGAGGAGCACCCCGCGCCTGACATCCACCGCGATCATCTGCCCGGGCCCCAGCCGGCCTTTGCGGACGATCCGCGCGGGGTCGAGGGGAAGGAGGCCGACCTCCGAGCCCATCAGGCAGAGCCCGTCCTCCGTCACGGCGAAGCGCGCCGGGCGCAGCCCGTTGCGGTCGAGCGTCGCCCCGACGATCACGCCGTCGGAGAAGGCGAGCGCGGCCGGCCCGTCCCAGGGCTCCGTGATGCAGGCGTGATATTCGTAGAAGGCCCGCAGCTCGGGATCCATGTGGGGCATCTGCTCCCACGCCTCGGGCACGAGCATCATGAACGCGTGCCGGATGTCGCGACCGGAGAGGACGAGCGCCTCCAGCACGTTGTCGAGCATGGCCGAGTCGGAGCCGTCGGGGAGGATGAGCGGCCGCAGGCGATCGACCTCCCCCCGCCACACCGAGGAGCGAAGCTCCCGCTCCCGCGCGTACGTCCAGCTCAGGTTGCCGTTCAGGGTGTTGATCTCGCCGTTGTGCGCGAGCATCCGGAACGGCTGGGCGAGGAACCAGGTGGGGAAGGTGTTGGTCGAGTAGCGCTGGTGGAAGACCGCGAGCGCGGATTCGTAGAGCGGGTCGGTCAGGTCCCGGTAGAAGCGAGGGAGCTGCGGCGCGACGAACAGCCCCTTGTACACGATGGTCCGGTGCGAGAACGACGGGATGTAGAAGTCCCGGATGCCCTCTCCCAGGACCTGCTGCTCGATCTCCTTGCGCGCGAGGTGGAGTGCCCGCTCGAACTCGTCGCCCGTCGCCCTCGCCGGCCGCGCCACGAGGAGATGCTGAATGTCCGGGAGGGTCTTCCGAGCTTTCTCGCCCAGCGCTTCCGGGTCGATGGGCGCCTCGCGCCACCCGAGGATCCACACGCCTCGGCGGATGAGGGTCCCCTCGACGATCTTCTGGCAGAGCCGCCGCTTCTCGGGCTCCTGCGGGAAGAAGATGACCCCGACGGCGAGGTCGTCCTCCCGGTCGAGCCGTCCTCCGATGCGGCGAAGCTCCCGCATGAAGAGGCGCCGCGGGAGCTGGGTGAGGATCCCGGCGCCGTCCCCTGTCTTCCCGTCGGCCGACACGGCGCCGCGATGCGTGAGGTTGATGACCGCCTCGATGGCCTGCTCGATGATCCGGTGACTCGGGTGCCCCGCGATGTCGGCCACGAAGCCCGTTCCGCACGCGTCCCGCTCGGTGCGCGGGTCGTAGAGGGGGAATCGCCAGTCGGCGTCCGGCGCACGGGTCGCCGGAGCCGCACGGCTCCCGGACGTCGACGAAGGACGAAGGTCAGCACCGGAAGTTTGTGATTCCATTCACTTGCGTCCCGAGTAAAAAAGCGGGCTCCCCCGACATCCCGGAAACCCCGCGCGGGGGGGTCCCTCAAACATCGTTCCGGACGAGCATTTCGAGCATCTTAGGCAGACCGACACAACGTGTCAAGGGCTTTCCTCGTTTCTTGAAGGGGGCGCCGGACGGCGCAGCCCCCTCCGAGGGGTTACCCGAGCGACCAGAGGATCTCTTCGAACGGGCGCTTCGCGCAGGTGAAGATCGGGGTATCGCGCTGGGTGTAGCGGCTGCCGTCCGACTCGCGGAGCCGCATGACCAGCGTGACGAACTCCTTCGGGTCGTCCCCCTCGAACGAGACCACGAAGTCCTGGTCGTCGAGACCGAACGAGTAGGAGGTGTTGATCCGGATCCCCGGGAACTGGTGGCCAATCCGGATGTGCTCGTTCATCATCCGATGCCGCTCCTCCAGGGGGAGGCGGTACCACTCGCGCGTCTTCACGAAGGGGTACAGGAAGAGGTACTGTCCGGTGCCCGACGGGATGACTTCCGCGTGTGGCTCGCCCTTGTGCTCCTTGACGTACGTCGACTCGCGCGTCACCGCGAGGAACGTGTGGGTGTTCTCGAGATACGGGCTCAGCGTACTCCGTCGCAGCCCTTCGAGGAACGTCTGGATGGGGGCCAGGTCCCGCGAGAGGAGCCACAGCAGGAAATCCGTGTCGTGGCGGAGCCCGAGCGTCGAGTAGGTCCGGAGCGTGATCGAGCCCCGGAACTCCTCGACGCGGGCGAGGTAGTCTCCGATGGCCCGGGCCTTCTCCTCCTTCGCGAGATGCAGATACGCCGGGGTCGCGCGGAAGAACGTGTAGAGGAAGTACCGACCAGGCGGCGTCGTCTCCACCGTGTCCTCCTCGCTCAGGTGCCGCTCGGGACCGCCACGGGCGCGCCTGACAGCCCGGCGCGTTCGTGCTCCCGGATCAGCCCAGCCTTCTTCACGCCCACCTCAAGGTGATCCCACGGGAACGTCTCGTCGAGCGGCCGCGCCCGAGACGTGTAGAACTCGGGGTCCCCGTCCCACTCCCGGAGGGCCGTCCGCCAGTCGCCCTCGAGCTCCGCCGCGCGTTTGAGGAAGCTCGCGACGCGCCGGTCCCCCCGGGCCAGGAGCGCCTGGAGAAACGCCTCCCGCGGGTTCTCGTGGAGCACGCGCACGTTCGGGAACCGGCGGACCCCGGCCTTGATCGTCCGGAGCTTGGCCTCCAGCGACGCCACGTGGTCGAAGGGCGCCCACTGGAACGGCGTCCACGGCTTCGGGACGAAGCAGCTGACGGAGAGGGTCAGGCGGCCGAACGGCGCGCCATCCCGCGAGGGCACCCGGAGCCGCTCCAGGAGCCGCGCCGCCAGAGCCGGAATCGCCTCGATGTCCTCCTCGGTTTCCGTGGGCTGGCCGATCATGAAGTAGCACTTGAGATTGGGAATGCCGTACGTGCGGACGAGATCGCAGGCAGCGTAGAGCTGCTCGTCCGAGATGTTCTTCCGGATCACCCGCCGCAGCCGCTCCGTGCCCGCCTCGGGCGCGATGGTCAGCGTGCGATGGCCTCCGCGCTGGAGCGCGGCGACGAGGTCTTCGGTGAGGCTGTCGGCGCGGAGCGACGAGATCGAGAGCTCGAGCCCCTCCTCGGCGATGAGCTTGACGAGCCCGCCGATCCACGGATAGTCCGACACGCAGGCGCCGACGAGGCCGACGCGCTTGCTGTGCTTCGCGATCTCCTTGACGCTCGCCCGAAGCGCGTCGAGGCTCCGGTGCCGCACGGGCCGGTAGATCTCCCCCTCGAGACAGAAGCGGCAGCCGCGCCCGCACCCCTTCCCCACCTCGAGCAGCGCGAGGTGGCCATACTCGGCGTTGGGCGTCCGGAGGAGGGAAAGGGTCTGGAAGTCGTCCACGCTCTTGAGGCGGCGCTTCTGGACGATCGGGGGCGCCCCGTTCCGAGGCGTGACGGCCGCGACGGTCCCGTCGGGATGGGACTCGACGACGTACCGATGCGGCAGGTACACCCCGGGAATCGGTTGGAGTCGATCCCGCAGATCCTCGCGCCGCCGCGCCGACCACGGCTTGTCGCCGAACGCCGCCCGGTAGGCCTCGACGATCTCGGCCACGATCTCCTCCCCCTCCCCCACCACGACGAAGTCCATGAACGGGGCGACGGGCTCGGGGTTGGCGAAGGCGCAGACCCCGCCCATCAGGACGATGGGATCCTCGGGGCGGCGGTCGGCCGGGTCGAGCGGGATCCCGGCCATCCGGAGGAGCCGCAGCGTGTGGATGTAGTCGCCTTCGAAGGTGATGGAGAACCCGACAAAGTCGAAATCCGAAAGCGGGCGCTTGGACTCCAGCGAGAACGGCCCGGTGCCGCTGCGTCGGTACTCGGGCAGGTCCTCGGGGTCGGGCAGGAACACCCGCTCGCAGACGACGTCGGGGAGAGCATTGAGGTGCTGATAGATCGTCTGGAACCCCAGGTTGGACATCCCGACCGCGTAGGTGTTCGGGTAGACGAGGGCGAAGGCGACCCGGCCGCCCCAGTCCTTGCGGATGCCGCCCTCTTCCTGGGCGAGGAGCCGGTCCGCCTTTTGCTTGAGATTCCAGGACATACGCGCCAGTTGACTTTACCAGGGCGCGCCAGGCGGGTCAAGGCAAGGTCGGCTGACGCCCGGCCGCTGGCGCCCTCTGCCGAGCCGGCGGCGCCACGAAGGCAAGCCCCAGGTAGGCCGCCGCCGCGACGACGAGGCTCGGGAGCGAGGCGCCCACGTCGGGGAGGCCGGAGAGCCCGACCGCCGCGAAGCTCCCCGCCATCCAGTGGTAGACGAGGACCCCGAGCCCCCACGCGCCGAGGCCGATCCAGCTCACGCCCTGCGTATAGGCGGAGAGGCCGCCCGGTCGCAGGAGCTCGTCGGCCACGTACTGCCGTCGGACGCCGAAGTAGTCGGCCGCGAGCACGCCGAAGAGGGGCACGAAGACCGAGCCGATCAGGAGCAGGAACACCTCGTAGCGGGTGACGTCGAGGGCCAGGGCGGTGAGGGAGCAGGCTACGCCGAGCCCGAGGATCAGGACCCTGAGCGGCGCCTCCGGGAACGCGTTCTGGATCGACACCGCGCACGAGTAGAGGTCTGCCCACGCCTCGTCCGTCTCGTCCACGAGCAGGATCAGCATGACCAGCGGCCCGGCAATCAGCGCGATGGCTTCCACGAAACCCTTGGGCTCCTGCGTCACCTGGGCCGCCAGGAGGATCAGGGCGCCGAGGCCGTAGAACCAGAGATTCGCCACGAGGTATCCCAGCGCGGTGCCCCAGAAGGCGGGCCCCGCCCGCCGGGCGAAGCGGCTGTAGTCGCAGACGAGCGGCAGCCAGGAGATCGGCATCGCAATCACGATGTCCACGGCGGCCCAGAAGGAGAGGCCTCCCGTCCCCGGCCGCGCCAGGAGCGCCGGCACGTCGGACTGGGTCAGGAGCCGCCACGTGAGCCACGCGGTCGTGGCCAGCATCACCCACACCGCGAACTTCCCGAGCCACTGCCGGATGACACCCAGCGGCCCCCACACACCCATCCCCGCCACGACGGCGGCGAAGAGCAGGAGCCAGAACCAGTAGGCATCGAACCCGAAGACCCGCCGGCTGACGGCATTGGCCGCGTGGCCCATGATGACCAGCTCGAAGACCGTCCAGCCGAGGAGCTGGATCACGTTGAGCACCGTCGGGGCGTACGAGCCGCGGACGCCCAGCGCCGGACGGAGGCACACCATCGTCGGGGCGCCGGTCTGGCTCCCGATGAGCCCCGTGAGGGCCAGGAGGGCCACGCCGATCAGGCTGCCCACGGCGGTCGCGGCGAGCGCCTGCGGGAGCCCGAGGGCCGGGACGAGGAAGCTTCCGGCCAGCAGCACCAGGAGCCCGATCCCGAGATCCCCCCAGAGGACCACGAAGTCCCAGAACCCGAGCCGCCGTCGATCCTCGGGCACCGGCGTGATGCCCCACTGCTCGAACCCTTCCATGGCGAAGCCCTCCTGCCTCCTGAAAAACGCCGAGGGCGCTGGGGTCCCAGCGCCCTCGGCGCGCTCCCGCGCCCCGCTCCCTGCGCTGGCATTACCCAGATCAGGTTCCGGCGGTCGGCGGCAATCGGCGTCCGGCGGACGCCGACGGGCCGCCCTCTCAGCCCGGCGTTCCCCGAGCTCCCGCGCGAGCCCCGTGCTGCTCCCGCTACATGCCTCAGCCCTTCACGACGCCGAGGGGGCGGAGCCGCGCGACGATGCGCGAGAGCCCCGCCCGCTCCACCACCTCGACGACATCCTTCACGTCCTTGTACGCCTCGGACATCTCCTCTGCAAGCGACTCGCGCCCGCTCGCCCGCGCCACGATCCCGCGTGCGAGGAGCTCCTGCGCGATGGAGCGCCCCCGGGCCGCCTTCACCGCGGCGGTCCGGCTCAGGACGCGCCCGGCCCCGTGGCACGTGCTCCCCCACGTCTCGCGCATCGACCCCGCCGTGCCCACCAGGACATACGAGTAGCGGCCCATGTCCCCGGGGATCAGCACGGGCTGCCCGGTCGCGCGGTAGGCCTCCGGCAGCTCGGGATGGCCTGGCGGGAACGCGCGCGTCGCCCCCTTACGGTGGACCAGGAGCCGCAGGCGCCGGCCCTCGTGCTCGTGCTCCTCTTCCTTGGCGATGTTGTGGGCCACGTCGTACACGAGCCGCATCCCGAGCTGCCGCGGCGAGATCCCGAGCACCCGCTCGAACGTCTCGCGCGCGAAGTGCGCGAGACACTGGCGGTTCGCGAACGCGAAGTTCGCGGCCGCCCGCATGGCACCGAGGTACGCCTGGGCCTCCGGCGAGTCCACCGGCGCGCAGGCGAGCTGCCGGTCCGGCAGCGTGATGCCGTACCGCCGCATGGCTCCCTGCATGACGCCGAGCGCGTCGGTACAGACCTGGTGCCCGAATCCGCGCGACCCCGTGTGAATCATCACGGTGACGAGCCCCGAGGCGAGCCCGAGCGCCTCCGCGACCTCGGGCACGAGCACCTCGTCGACCACCTGCACCTCCAGGAAGTGGTTGCCGGAGCCGAGCGTCCCGACCTGCCCGCGGCCGCGCTCGTACGCCTTCTGCGAGATCGCGTCGGGATCGGCGCCGGGGATCGTGCCGTGGGACTCGATGCGGGCGAGGTCTTCGACGTCACCGTAGCCCTGCTCGACGGCCCAGCGCGCCCCCCGGAGGACGGGACCCCGGCGCTCTTCCGTCGGGGAGAGCTTCACCCGCCCGCTCGAGCCCACGCCGGAGGGGATCGCGTGCGCCAGCGCGTCCACGAGCGCGGCGAGCCGCGGGGCCAGCTCCTCGCGCGTCAGGCTCGTCCGGAGGAGCCGCACGCCGCAGTTGATGTCGTACCCGACGCCGCCCGGGCTGATCACCCCGTGCGCGGCGTCCGTGGCGACCACCCCGCCCACGGGGAGGCCGTAGCCCTGGTGGATGTCGGGCATGGCGAGCGAGGCCTTCACGATACCCGGGAGGCAGGCGGCGTTCGCCACCTGCTCCAGCGAGCCGTCCCGGCGGATCGACGCCATCAGCTCGTCGTTCGCGTAGACGAGCCCCGGCACCCGCATGCCGGGCTTGGCATCCTGGGGAATGCGCCACTGGTAGGGACTGACGCGCTCGACCTGAAGCACGACCCGACCTCACAGACTCGCGGGGGCTTGCTCGTCGCCGGGAACTGCACCGACCCCGCCGATATTGTAACAGGTCTGCGGTGGCCTTTCCCGCGGCCGGGCCCCACGGCCTTCGCCCGTGGGTGGGCCCGACGCCTTCGCCGCCGATGACCGGGGGGGCCCGGCGCGCGGGCCGTCGGGAGGAGGGCGGACCGCTCCCGCCGGGGGGTCTACCGGGCCGGGGGCCGCCCGACGATCCTGCCGGTCGTCGTGCCGCCGAGGCCCGGCCGGGCCGCCGCGGCGGCCGCCATCGACAGCCGTTGCACCTCGACCTCGAAGTCGGTGGGCGAGCTGGAGGCGCGAAGCGCCTCCTCGTACGTGATCAGCCCCTTCTGGTAGTAGCCGAGCACGCACTGATCGAAGGTCTGCATCCCGTACATCTCGCGCCCTTCGGCGATCGCCTGCGGGATCTGGGCCGTCCGGGCCGGATCCTCGATGCAGCGCTGGATCGTGGAGGTGTTCACGAGCACCTCGACCGCCGGGAGGAGGCCCGAGCCGTCCGCGCGCTCGATGAGCCGCTGGGAGATGATCCCGCGCAGCACTTGCGCGAGCTGCCCGCGGATCTGCCGCTCGTGGGCGCCGGGAAACTCCGCGATGATCCGGTTCACGGTCTCGGCGGCCGTGATGGTGTGGAGCGTGGAGAGCACGAGGTGCCCGGTCTCCGCGAGGGTCAGGACCGTCCGAATGGTCTCGACGTCCCGCATCTCGCCGACCATGACGACATCGGGGTCCTGGCGGAGGCAGATGCGCAGCGCATCGGCGAACGAGGGCGTGTCGGTCCCGACCTCGCGCTGCGTGATGATGCACTGCTTGTCTTGATACAGATACTCGATCGGGTCCTCGATGGTCACGATGTGATCATTCCGCTGCTGGTTCATGTGATGGATCATCGCCGCGAGCGTCGTCGTCTTCCCGGCCCCCGCCGGGCCCGTCACCAGGACGAGACCCCGGGGCTCCATGGCGAGCTTGCCCACCACAGGGGGCAGGTAGAGGTCTTCGAAGGTGGGCAGCTCGTACGGGACGGTGCGGAGGGCGATGGAGACGCTCCCGCGCGCCTTGCAGATGCTTGCGCGGAACCGCCCGACCCCCGCCACGCTGTACTGCACGTCGACGCCCCCCTCCCGCTCGTACCGCTCCCGGTGGGCGGGGGTCATCATGGCCTGTGCCATCTGCTCCAGGTCCCTCGGCTCGATGGGCGCCCAGGAGTCGAGCAGGACGAGCTTCCCCTGGACCCGCAGCACCGCGTGCTGCTTCGGCTTCAGGTGGAAGTCCGAGGCGCCGCGGTTCATCCCCTCCCGAAGAATCTGGGCCAGCTCCATGCCACCCTCCCCTTCCCGACCGGGACCCTCCCGTGGCGAACCCCGCCGCCTCGATGAAACGGGCCTATTGTCCCCAATGGGCTCCGGCGAAGTCAAGATTGCGAAGGGGGGGGACGCCGCCGTCGGGAAACCGGCTTATATTGGAGCGACATGGTGCGGGAGCCGCGGCTCGCGACGGGCCCCGCCGGGACCGGAGGAACGGCATGACACCGCAGCGCATCCTCGTGTGGGGATCGGGGTTCTTCGGCCGCAAGTGGCTCGAGACCCTCACGGCCAGCTCAGACTGCGCGGTGGCCGGCGTCATCTCGCGGACCCCCGAGCGCCTCGAAGGTCTGCGCCGGGACCTCGGGCTCCCCGAGGCCCCGGGCTACCGGAGCCTCGACGAGGCGGTCGCGCGGGGGCCGGCCGACGCGGTCATCGTCACGCTGCCGGAGATGTTTCACCGCGACGCCATCCTCCGGGCTCCCGAGGCAGGGCTCCACGTCCTCACGGAGAAGCCGCTCGCCATGACGATCGGCGAGGCCCACGCGATCCTCGAGGCCGCCCGCAAACACCCGGAACGCGTCGTGATGGTCACCCAGAACTTCCGCTGGCGGCCGCACACCCGGGCGCTGCGCCTCGCCCTCCAAGGCGGCCGCGTGGGGCGACCGGGCCACTTCGTGCTCGACTGCCGCCAACAGATCCGGCGGACCACCGTCGACGGATGGCGCGAGCACATGACCGACCCGTTCCTCCTCGACTTCGCGATTCACCACATGGATCTGATCCGCTACCTCACCGGCGACGAGGCGCAGGAGGTCGTGGCCGTGAGCTTCCGTCCGTCGTGGAGCTGGTTCGCCGGCGACTCCGCGGCCGCGGCGATCGTGACGATGGAGAGCGGTCTCGTGGTGGACTACGGCGGGACGATGGTCTCGCAGGGTCTCGAGACGCCGCCGGAAGGCCTCATCACCATCACCGGCGAGGCGGGGACGCTTCATCTGGATCAGCAGTCCCGGGTCCTCGTGCTGGGGCCAGGCGAGCCCCGGGTGCTCCCGCCGGAGCCGGTCCCCGAAGGCGAGCTCGGCCACGGTCTGGGCCAGTTCGTGAACGCCATTCGGACGGGCCGCCTCCCCGAGACCCACCTCGGCGACAACGTCCGCAGCCTCGCCCTGCTGGTCGCCGTGAGGGAGTCCGCCCGCACGCGCCGGCCTGTCCGACCGGCCGACCTCCTGACCTCCCGCTGAGCCCCCTGCCCCGGTTCGCCCGCGTGCCGGCGCCGCTCGAAGCCGGCCCGGCGGCGCGCCGGGTTTGACACCGCGGCCGGCTCCCTTTAGGCTCGCCAGTGTGAACCAGGCGTCGCAACCCCGCGCGAGGCGACCATGCTGGTCCTCGGGCGGACCGCCGTCGGGCCTTTCCGGGGAACCCTCCCGATGATCGAGCCGCTCCCGGTCGTCCTCCTGGGCTTCTTCCTCGGAATGCGCCATGCCACGGACGCGGACCACGTTCTCGCGGTCACCACCATCGTGAGCCGGCAACGCACGATCCGGCGCGCGGCCGCGATCGGAGCGCTCTGGGGGATGGGCCACAGCCTGACGATCCTCTTCGTCGGGAGCCTGATCATCCTCTTCGGTGTCGTGATTCCCCCGCGGCTCGGCCTCGGCATGGAGCTCGGCGTCGCCCTCATGCTCGTCATCCTCGGCGTGTGGAACCTGAAGGAGATGCTCGGCCCGGCCTACCGCGCTCCGACCCCCGGCGGGTCCCCTCAGGAGAGGATCCACTCTCACGCCCACAGCCACGGCGACTACGTCCACACCCACCCGCACGGGCACGGGCCGGGTGCCCACGGTCACGACGCGGATCGAACGCCCCAGGCCTGGCTCGACCGCGTCCTCGGCCGCCTCGGGCTCTACCAGATCCTGCGCCCCCTCGTGGTGGGCTTCGTCCACGGCCTGGCCGGGTCCGCGGCGGTGGCGCTGCTGGTGCTGGCGACGATCCGGAGTCCCCTCTGGGCCATCCTCTACTTGCTGGTCTTCGGAGTCGGCACCATCGCGGGGATGGGGCTGACCACCATGGCCATTGCCGTGCCGTTTGCCTACACCGCGACCCGGTTCGCGCGCCTCCACCGAAGCCTCGCCGCGGCCTCCGGGCTCCCGGGCCTCGTGGTCGGCCTATTCCGCGTCTACCAGATCGGCTTCGTCCAGGGGTTCCTGAGCCCCGGGCAACGCT
>CAZDYT010000032.1:0-2381 GCA_964509395.1 uncultured bacterium | reverse complement strand
ACGCTGGACCCCGGAGTGAGTCGCGTCGCCGGCCGCCGGACGCGAGGCGAAACGATCCCAGAAGAGAAGCGATTCCTTGACCGCTCCAGGTCGCCGGGGTAGGCTGGGCGCGTTCCCCCGACCGGAGGCGCCGCCATGCGGTCTCTGCGGCGCCAGCAGGAAAATCTCGGATCCCGGGTCTGAGAGGTGATCAGGATGACATTCCCACGGCTCTTCAGCTCCGTGCGGCTAGGCCGGGTGCCCCTGAAGAATCGCGTGATGCAGCTGGCCACGACCAACAATCTCTCCGATCGAGGGCGCGTCGGCGACCGGTTGATCGCATTTTACGAGGAGCGCGCCAAGGGGGGTGTGGGCTCGATCGTGAGCGAGGGCCTGGCAGCGCACCCGTCGACGCACGGCCGTGAGGAGACGAGCACGAGTCGGGGCCGCGGCGGGGTCGGCGCGTTCGACCCCGAAACCCTCTCGGGGCTGAGACGCCTCGCCGAGACGATCCATCGCTACGACGTGCGCCTCTTCGGCCAGCTCTTCCACGGCGGCCGCCAGCATCACGCGGCGTCCATCCCGCTCCTCTGGGGACCGTCGCCCATCGCCTGCCCCCACAGCGGGGGCGTGCCGCACGAAATGACGCACGCCGAGGTCCAGTCGGTCGTCCGGAGTCTGGCCGACGGCGCGGCCAACCTGCAGGACGCCGGGTTCGACGGCGTGGAGATCCATGGCGCGCAGGGTCACCTGATTCAGGAGTTCATCTCGGCGTACAGCAACCAGCGGACCGACGGGTACGGCGGCAGCCTGGAGAACCGGATGCGGCTCGCGCTCGAAATCGTCGACGCCGTGCGTCGGGCGTGCGGACCCGACTTCGTCGTGGGCTTCCGGCTGGGCGCCGAGGAGCTCTCGCCCGGCGGGATCACGATGGACGAGGCGTGCCGGGTGGCGCAGGTGCTGGGCGCCACGGGTCAGATCGACTACCTCTCCATCAGCGTCGGCAACTTCAACAGCATCGACATTCACACGCCCGACCGACACTACCCGCCGCTCGCCTTCATCGACTACCCCGCGCGCATCAGGGCGGCCATGCCCGGAGTGCCGGTCGTCGCCTGTGGCCGGATCGTCACGCCCGAACGGGCGGAAGGGGTGCTGGCGAAGGGCCAGGCCGACCTGATCGGCCTCTGCCGACCCCTGTTGGCCGACGCCGCGTGGGCGCGCAAGGCGGCCGAGGGTCGCAGCGACGAGATCCGCAAGTGCATCAGCTGCAACCAGTGCTGGGGCTGGATCGTCGCGGACCGCCCGATCGGCTGCGTCCACAACGCGATCACCGGCCGCGAGCTTGACTGGGGGGCGGGCACGATGACGCGAGCGGCGAAGCCGAAGCGCGTCGTCGTCGTCGGCGGCGGGCCGAGCGGGCTGGAAGCGGCTCGCGTGGCGGCCGAGCGCGGCCATCACGTCACGCTGTTCGAGCGCCTCGACCGGCTGGGCGGCTCGGTGCGGCTCGCAGCCAGCATCCCCGGCCACGAAGAGATCGGCTACGTCGCCGAGTTTCTCATCCGCGCGGTCGAACGGGCCGGCGTCGACGTCCGGCTCGGCGTCGAGGCGACCCCCGATCGGGTGCTGGCCGAGGGACCCGACGCGGTCCTCGTCGCCGCCGGATCGACGCTGGAGCGCGAGCGGCTCGGCGCACCGATCGACTTCCCGGTCTATACGATGCACGACGTCGTGCGCGAGCGGGTGCCGACGGGTCGGCGCGCCGTGATGTTCGACGAAGATGGGTACTATCCGGCCTGCGAGACCGCCGAGTTGATCGGGCGCAGCGGCACCAAGCTGTATTTGGTCACGCGCTTCTGGGAGGTGGGTCGCGAGATCCCGGCGACGTCGCGGGTGACGACGATTCGAGCGCTCGACACGCTTGGCGTCGAGCTGATTCCGAATGCCTGGTTCTCACGGGTCGAGGGTCGAAACGTCGTCCTCGCCCACTCCCTCACGGGGCGCGAGTGGGCCGTCGAGAACATCGACTGCCTGATCTACGTCGGCGGCCACCGGGCACAAGATCGCCTCTACCGCGAGCTCGAGGGGCGGGTCTCCGATCTCTACTGCATCGGCGACGCCTACATGCCACGCCGCATCGCGGACGCGGTGGGCGACGGCCACCGCGTGGGACGGGCCTTATAAGATGGGGTAGGCTACCCGTGCGGGAAGACGCCTCCATGAGGATCCCGAAGCGGACTGGGCAGCAGGATGCGCTGGCCCTAGCCTGAGTTTCCGAGTTATTGGGGGGAGAATCACGGTTTCGCCGCATGGATTCAGGGGTTCAGCCCTTAGCTGGGTGTATACACTAAGTACTCTGGATCGCAATTATGGTGACGTATTCCATGGCGGTCAGGCGGCGA
>CAZDYT010000031.1:0-14895 GCA_964509395.1 uncultured bacterium | reverse complement strand
GACCCCGGTCGCGGCCAGCGCCATGGCGCCCCAGACTCGGCGGGGGACGCGCGCGCCGCGGAGCCCCCGGGCGCCGAGCGCGGCGAGGAAGGGCGTGATGCCGGTCATGAAGAGGGCGTTCGCCACGGTGACGCGACCGAGCGCCAGGATGAACAGGACCGAGGACGCGCTCGAGCAGATGCCGGCCAGAACCGCCGGCCAGCCCGCGAGGCGGATCGCAGGGACGGCCCGCCCGCGGTGGACGACCGCGATGAGGCCCCCCAGCATCGCGGCGACCCCGAGCGAGCGATAGAGGATGATGTGCCAGCTCGTGGCTGCCTCGATGAGGCGGATCAGGATGCCGGCCAGGCTCCAGCAGAACGTCGCGCCGAGGGCGAGGACGAAGCCGCGAGCCCGGCTCGATCGAGCCGTGTCGGCGAGCCCCGGTCCGCCGCCGGCCCCCGGCGGGGCGGCTGGGGTCGGCTCAGCCATCGCGATGCCGGGGAGCCGCGCGACCGCGGGGAGAGGATGGGCCGGACGAGGTCGCGTGCACCGAGGCCGAGTGTAACGCAACCCGTCGCACATCCCGGGGTCGGAGTAGACGTCAGCCAACTGGAGGGAAGGGTATTGATGAGCGATCTCCTCGGCGGTGGCCCGAAATCGGCCTTGCTGGCGGTTAGGCGCCGAGCTATGCTGAGCCGTCTCCACTCAGAGCCCGGCGACCTCCAGAATTGCGACACTACCCAAGCCTGACGCGCCTTCCTGATGGAATCCCACTCTAGGGGAGCTAGGGGGAGAGAGCTATGGAATGGCGGGAACTGATTGTGGACGGCTATGACCGATTGCCGGAGCTGATGAAGGAAGTGCTGGCCGGTCTTCGCATGGCGGACCTCGACTGGCAGCCGCATCGTGACTGCAACAGTCTGGGCTGGACGGCATGGCACCTGACGCGCGTGCAGGACAGCCAGATCGCCGAGCTCATGGACAAAGAGCAGCTCTGGATCCAAGACGGCTGGCACGAGAAATTCAAGCGGCCCGCTGACCCCGACGACACGGGATACGGGCACACGGCGGAACAGGTGAGAGCGTTCAGATCTCCCAGCGTGAAGGTCCAGCTCGACTACCTGCGGGCGGCCGGGGAGCGGACGAAGCAATATCTCGCGTCTCTCAGTCCGTCCGACCTCGACCGCGAGCTGAACGAGCCGTGGCAGCACCCTCTGCCGACGGTGGGCGTTCGACTCGTGAGCATTCTGGCGGACTGCCATCAGCACGCCGGTGAGGCGTCTTACCTCTGCGGCTTGCTCGAAGCCAGAGGCAAACGGTCTAAGCAGCACCGCGGGGATTGACACCCGGTGGCCGTTGACTCACAGTCGTTGGCGTGCCGTCGAGTCTGCTCACCAAGGCCGTCGAGGCCGTGTCGCGGGACCGCGTGGTGGAGATCGCGCGGGCGCTCTGCCGCGTGCCGCAGCCGGACGGCCGCGAGGGCCCGCGCGCCGAGGTGGCGGCGAGCTTCCTCGAGCACCCGCGGATCGACCTGGTGGTCGACCCGGTGCTGCCCGGCCGCCCCAACGTGATCGCCCGCGTCCCCGGCCGCGGCACCGGCCCGTCGCTCCTGCTCAACGGCCACCTCGACGCGAGCTACGCGCCGAGCTGGAGCCGTGACCCCCACGACCCCTGGGTCGACGGCACCCGCCTCTACGGCCAGGGACTCAGCGACATGCTCGGCGGCGTGGCGTCGATGATCGCGGCCGTGGAGGTCGCCGCCCGGCTCGATCCCCTGCCGGGCGACCTCGTGCTGCTGGCAAGCATGTACCACGACAGCAACGGCCTGGGGACCAAGTACGCGCTGGCGAGCGGCGGCGAGTGGCCCGCCTACGGGATCAACGGCGAGCCCACCTCGCTCACGCTGATGACCACCCACGGCGGCTGCATCAAGTTCGAGCTGTCGTTCGCCGGGCGCCTCGCCCACGTCTCGCGCCAGGAGCACGGGGCCGACGCGCTGGCGGCGGCGGTCGAGGTCTACCGCGCGCTCCGGGACCTCCGCTTCGCCCACGAGTCGCACCCGGCGCTCCCCGGCCTCCCGAAGCTCCAGATCGGCGTGCTCCAGGCCGGCGTGGCGCCGGCGAGCGTCCCCGACACGGCCGTTCTCCGGGCCGACCTCCGCACGGTCCCCGGGATGACGTGGAGCACGGTGCGGGAGGATCTCCAGCGCCTGCTGGACCGCGCGTGCCCGCCCGCCATCCGGGCTCGGATCGGCTGCCTGGTGCGCCAGCGGCCTTTCATCGGCCCGAGCGGCGGGCGGCTGGTCGAGGCGCTGGCGCTCGCCCACCGGCTGGTGCGCAAGGAGGCGCTGCGGGTCAACGTGGACCGCGGCGCCCAGGCCTTCGTGACCGACGCCGTCGACATGCAGGCGGCCGGGATCGAGTCGGTCGTCTACGGGCCGGCCGAGTGGCACCACGCGCCCGACGCCTTCGTCGACATCGACGAGCTGGCCGACGCGACGCGGGTCTACCTGGCGGCGGCGATCCACTTCATGGAGAGCGCGGCCCGCCCGACGACCTGACGCCGCGGCCTTCAGCGCCCGGCGCCGTCGAGACCGAAGAGGCGGGCCGCCGTCCCCCCGACGATGTTCGCGATGTCCTCGTCCCGGAGCAGCCCCCGGCAGTGGACCCGGAAGGCGTCCAGCGTCTGGCGGTAGGTGCAGAAGCGCTCGACGTTCGGCATGTCGGTCCCGTACATCAGGCGGTCCGAGCCCAGCGTGTCGACGAGCTGCGCGATGGTCGGGTGGAGTTCCCGGTACGGGAAGTCCCAGACGTTGCCGAGCGCGATGGGGAACAGGAGCTGGAGCCGGGCCGAGGCGTGCTGGAACGGCTCGAAGACCGCCTCCGGGAGTCGGAGCCGGTTCTCGTGGCGGAACAGCCGCCAGGGGAAGCCGTGGGTGTGGACGGCCGCGGCCTGCGGGTAGCGCTCGAGCCAGCCGCGCCAGATCCGGAGCTGGCCCAGGTAGTCCTCGACGGTCGGCCGGGGCCAGGCGCTCAGCGTGAAGAAGACGGGCTTGCCGAGCGCGACCACGCGGTCCCAGAACGGCCGCACCCGGGGGCCGTCCCAGGGGTCGGTGACGCCGTGGCGGTGGCGGCTGTTGAGGATGAACTGGTAGCCCTGGAGGCCCAGCGCGTAGGCCCGGGCGACCTCGGCGGCCGCGCCCTCCGGGTCCTTCTCGATCTCCCACTCCCGGATGGAGGCGAGCGCCAGGAGCCGGTCCGGAAACCGCCGCACGCACGCGGCCAGGTAGTCGTTGAGCAGCCCCATGATGGGGTTCGCATGGAGCACCGCCCGGTCGATGCCGGCGTAGTCCATCTGGGCGACGAGCTGCTCCGGCGAGTGGGAGAGGTCGGCGCAGTAGGGCGGGAGGTACTGCTTGGCGTACGGCTGGCCGTCCACCGTCCAGACGAAGCGGCCGAAGCCGCCCGCGCGGAAGCCGACCTCCCTGAGCCCACCGAGGCTCCGGTCGGCCGGGTCGGCGAGCCTCGTGTTGTCGCCGGGGGCGCGATCCGAGAGGCGCCAGACCGGCTGGTGGTGGTCGGCCATCTCGCGCTGGAGGTAGCGGAGATGCTCCCGGGCGGTGGCGAAGCCGTTCGCCTCTCCCAGGGGCGGAAAGCAGTACGCGTGGCCATCGATGATCATGCGCAGCACCTCGTGGGACCCTCAGGTGAGCTTCCCGCGCGCGAGGACGGGCCAGACCACCTCGACACGTCCGCCCCGGACGCCGGCCAGCTCGTCGTGGAGGCAGACGGTCGTGTCGCCGTAGCCCACCACCCACTCGAGCTTGTCGCCGACTCGCAGGACCTCGTTCGGCCTGGTCAGCTCGATCCGGCCGTGCTCGGCC
Source organism: uncultured bacterium (assembly GCA_964509395.1). GTDB lineage: Bacteria > Methylomirabilota > Methylomirabilia > Rokubacteriales > DASRDR01 > CAZDYT01. The sequence goes on along the minus strand of CAZDYT010000031.1, from coordinate 11,030 downwards.
GAGAGGCTGACCGACCCGACGCCGTCGAGCCCCAGCGGCCGTCGCGATCGGATCGGCGTGGTGGCAGAGGGCGGTGAGCCGCGTCGCCTTGGCCGGCCCGACCACTTGGTTGGCGATCAGGATGTCGCGGATGCCGGCGGCGGCCATGACTTCGGCCTCGCCGAGCTTGGCGCACGTCACGCCGATGGCCCCGGCGGCGAGCTCCTTGTGGGCGAGGGCCGGCACCTTCTGCCCCTTGGTGTGCGGGCGCCAGTGGATGCCGGCCTCGCGCAGGAAGGCGGCCAGCCGGGCGATGTTGGCCTCCACCACGTCGAGGTCGGCCAGGAGCACCGGGGTGTCCAGCTCCCACTTCGACCGGCCCACGTCAGATGACGGCATGGGTCACGTCCCCTCCCAGTGTAGTTGGTTCAGGAACCGGCGGGTCCGCTCGTGGTCGGCCTTCGTGAAGATCTTGGCCGGCGGCCCCGCCTCGACGATCACGCCCTCGTCGAACATCAGCACCCGGTCGGCCACGCGCTCGCCGAAGGGCATCTCGTGGGTGACGACCAGCATGGTCATTCCGTCGTCGGCGAGCCGCTTCATCACGGTCAGCACCTCGCCGACCAGCTCGGGGTCGAGGGCCGAGGTCACCTCGTCGAACAGCATCACCTTCGGGTCCATGGCGAGCGCCCGGGCGATGGCCACCCGCTGCTGCTGGCCGCCCGAGAGCTGGGCCGGCTTGACGTCGGCCTTGTCGGAGAGGCCCACCTTCTCGAGGAGCCCCAGCGCCCGCTGGCGTGCCTCGGCGGGGGACACCCGGAGGACCGTCCGCGGCCCCTCCATGACGTTACCGAGCGCCGTCATGTGGGGAAACAGGTTGAAGTGCTGGAAGACCATGCCGATGTCCCGCCGCACGCGCGGCAGGTCGACCCCCGGCCCGGTGATCTCGACCTCCCCCAGGAGGATCCGGCCGCGGGTCGGCTCCTCCAGCCGGTTCAGGCAGCGGAGGAAGGTGCTCTTGCCGGAGCCGCTCGGCCCGATGATGACGACCACCTCGCCGCGGGTCACCGTCAGGCTGACCCCGCGGAGGACCTGGAGCGCTCCGAAGGCCATGTGAAGGTTCTCGACCCGCAGGATGGCGTCCGCCATGCGCTACTCCAGGGTGCGGAACCGCCGGTAGAGCTGGTTTACCGCCAGGGACTGCGGATAGGTGATGGCGAAGTAGACGAGGGCGGCCACCGTGAAGATCTCGAGCGGGCGGAAGGTCTCGGTCGCCATGTACCGCGCGCGGAACATCAGCTCGGTCACACCTATTGCGGCCAGGATGGAGGTGTCCTTGAAGAGGCTGACCCAGGTGCTGGCCAGCGGCGGGATCACGCGCGTCACCGCCTGGGGCAGGATGATCCGGCGCAGGCACTGCGCGGGCGTCATCCCGAGGGCGAAGCCGGCCTGGCGCTGGCCGGGGCCGATCGAGGTGATTCCGGCCCGGTAGATCTCGGAGACGAAGGCGGCGACGTTGAGGCTCAGGGCGAGGAGGCCGGAGGCGAACGGCGAGAGCACGATCCCGGTGAGCAGCGGGAGGACGTAGAAGATCCAGATGATCTGGACGAGGAGCGGCGTGGTCCGAAACAGCTCGGTGTAGCCGTAGGCGAGCGCCTGGAGCGGGCGCCAGGGGCCGAGCCGCCACAGGGCGACGACGAGGCCCAGAGCCAGGCCCCCGAGCATCGCGAGGACGGTCATCAGGACCGTCATCCCCAGGCCGGCCAGGAGGAACGGCAGGTGCTCCCACACCACGTCGAACCGCCACTGGTAGGGCACGGGTCAGTGCGCCAGGTAGCGGCGGTGGAGGTAGTTGACGAGGACTGCCTGGGGAAACGTGAGCGCCATGTAGATCAGCGCGGCCGCCGTCAGGATCTCGAGCGGCCGCAGGGTGAAGGCCACCAGCGCGTTGGCCCGCCACATGAGCTCCTGGAGCGTGATGAGGGAGACCAGCGACGACTCCTTGAACAGGCTGATGAACTGGCTCCCGATCGGCGGCAGCATCCGCGTGACCGCCTGGGGGAGGATCACCCGGCGCAGCGCCTGGGCACCCGTCATGCCGAGTGAGAGCGCGGCGTGGCGCTGACCCTGAGGAAGCGAGAGGATGCCGGCGCGGTAGATCTCCGCCAGGTAGGCGCTCGCGTGGAGGCTCAGGGTCAGCACGCCGGCCAGGAACGGCGGGAGCGACAGGCCGGTCAGGATCGGGAGCGCGTAGAAGACCCAGATGAGCTGGGCGAGGAGCGGCGTACTGCGCCAGAAGTCGATGTAGAGGCCGGCCGCCGCCTGGAGCGGGCGAAAGCGCGACATGCGGAGGAGCGCGACCAGCAGGCCAGCCACCAGGCCGCCAGCCATCGACGCGGCCGTCACCAGCACGGTCATGCGGACGCCCGCGAGGAGGAACGGCAGGTGGCGGGCGACGACCGCGAGGTCCCAGTTCACGCGGGTCGGCCGAAGTGTGAGCTGTGAGGCCTGACCCCCTACTTGCGCAGCATGTATTCGATCGCGCTGTACTTCACGATCGAGGCGTCGATCTGCGGCTTCATGTCGGCGACCACCGCCTCCAGGAACTTCTTCAGCTCCGGGTCACCGTAGTTGAACGCCATGCCGATCGGGTAGGGGATGTCCGGGTTCTTCACGCAGTACTCGGGTCCGCCCGGCAGGATCTTCACCTGCGGGTACTGGTGGACGACCAGGAAGGCCTTGGGCGCGTCGAACGGGGCCACGTCGATGCGCTTGGTCAGGACATCCTCGATGCGCATGGTGCCGCCGATCGGCTGGACCAGGCTGTTGGTCTTGGCCTTGGTGTACTTCTTCGTGATGCCGTGCTCCGTCCCGGTGCCGGTCCAGGTGCCGAACGTGACCGACGGGCTGTCGAGGTCCTCGAGCTTGTCGAGCTTGCCGTCCTTGAGGACGCCGTAGCAGGTGCCGGACTCGGTGTAGTTGACGAAGTCGACGACCTGACGCCGCTTCTCGCTGGCGAACAGGGGGGCCAGCGCCAGCTCGAACTGGTTGCCCTGGAGGCCGGCGATGATCACGTCCCAGCCCGAGGGGACGATCCGGAGCTCGACGTCGAGGAGCTTCGCCAGCCGCTGGCCGATCTCGTAGGCGGCGCCGAAGTACTCGTTCGTCCGCGGGTCCTGGCCGAGCCAGGGCGGTGCCAGCGCGATACCCGCGCGCAGGGCCTTCTGCTCGCGGATCCGGTCGATGGTCTTGCTCTTCCCCTTCGCCGGCGCATCGAGTCCCGCTGCCCCGAGCGGGGCGACGGGCCCGGCCACGGCGGCGACCAGCACGAGCGCGGCGAGACTGCGCCACAGGGCCCTTCGGCTCGTCACGGTGCGCATCGCGTGCTCCTTTCTCCCGGTCGGTGTGAGTCGCGACCTCGCGTCGTCTCAGTCGATCCGCAGGGCGGCCAGCCGGTCTTCGTCCAGCGTCACCCCGAGCCCCGGCCCCTCGGGCGGCGCGATGGTGCCATCGCTCACCTCCCAGCGCTCCCGGATCAGGCTCTCGGCATAGTAGAGGAAGCCGCAGACGTCGGCCGGCTCGCTCAGCGTGCGGACGGCGGCCCCGAGGTGCGCGCAGGCGGCGGTGCCGATCCCCAGCTCCGGCATGCTGCCGATCGTGCACTGGAGGCCCGCGCTTTCGGCCATGTCGAAGATGCGGAGCGCGTTCCGCAGCCCGCCGGCCTCGCTGACATAGACGTTGAGGATGTCTGCCGTCTTGTCGCGGATCACGCGGTAGGCGTCCTCCGGCCCCCACACCGACTCGTCGACCATGATGGGGATCGGGCTCCGGGCGCGGAGCAGCGCGAGGTCCTCGACCGCCTCCGGGCGGAGCGGCTGCTCGACGGAGTGGATCCGGAGCGGCGCCAGCTTCCTGATGACCCCAAGCGCCTCCTTGGCCGAGCGCCACCCCATGTTCGCGTCGAGCCGGATGACGGTCCGCTCCCCGACCGCTTGGCGGATCGCCGCGGTCACCGCGACGTCGTGGTCGGGATCGCGCCCGACCTTCAGCTTGACGCCGCGAAAGCCACGGCAGACGAACTCCCGGGCCTGCTCGACCATCTCCTCGACGGAGGCGAGGGCGACTGAAATCGACAGCACCACGCGCTCCCGCATGCGGCCGCCGAGCAGGTTGTAGACCGGCGTGCGCCAGGCCCGGCCGACGAGGTCGTAGAGGGCCATCTCCACCGCGGCCTTGGCCGGGTTGGCGGCCGGCGAGAACTGGACGGCCTCGTCCATCCGGGCGCACGCCTGCGTCAGGTCGAGGGGGGAGAGCCCCACCACCGCCGGCGCGAGCTGGTCCCGGACCAGCGGGCACAGGGCAGCGCCGCCGCCGTTCCAGAACATGGCGATCTCACCGAGCCCGCGGTCGCCGGTGTCCGTCTCGACCGCCACGATCCCGAACGTGCTCTCGGTGCGGACGCCGAGGGCGCTCGACGACTGCCACGCCTTCCGCACCCGCACCGGGATGGCCTCGACTCGCTTGATCCGCATCGTCACCCGAAACGCGCGGCGGCCCGCGCCGGGGTCAGGCCCCGCGGAACCGCCGGACGAACTCCGCCAGCCGCTCGGCGGCGGCGTCTACCACCTGCCGGCCCTTGTCCGCGCTCCCGGCGTGGGCCATGCCGTAGACCCCGTGCGGCGATTCGGCCTGCGGGTTGGGCGGGAGGTAGACGCCGGCCGCCCCGGGACCCAGGCGCTTCGCGCGCTCCCGCAGGTCCAAGCACTGCTCGGGTGCGACGTCCTTGAGCTCGACGCAGTCGGGTTGGAGGTAGAGCTGGATGGACGTCTCCAGCTCGCCCGCGTGCCCGATGTCGCCGTCGTCGCGCTCGGTCAGCTCGCGCATCACGTCGGGGACGAGGGTCCAGTAGGAGAGCGCCGCGACCTCGACTCCCGCCTGTGAGGCCTTCACCGCCGCGGCCTGGATCAGGCCGTCGTTGCCCCCGTGGCCGTTGACGATGACCATCCGGCGGACGCCGTGCTGGGCGACGCTCTCGGCGACGTCCACGATGACCGCCATGAGCGTCTCCGGCTTGAGGGTCAGCGTGCCGGGGAAGACCATCCAGTACGGCGACAGTCCCCACCAGACCGGCGGCAGCACCAGGAGCGGGAAGTCGCGGACGCGCTCGGCCGCCCGGACGCAGACCGTGAACGACGTGAAGCTGTCCGTGTCGAGCGGGAGGTGGGGGCCGTGCTGCTCAACGGCGCCGGTCGGCAGGAGCGCCACGGCGCCCGCCTCGGCGGCGTCTCGGATCTCGCCGCGGCGCCGCTTCTGCCAGAGGACGGTGCGGGGGATCGGATAGTCGCTCATGATGCCTCCGCTCGGGTGTGGCGTGCAGCACAGCACGCGGCTCGCGGCCTGTCAAGCGGGTCGTGGGAACGGCTGCGGTCGTCACGGCCCGCCTGCTCAGCCTTGGCGTCGCGCCGGATCAGTGCGGCCCGGCAGGCCAGGGCGGCGAGGTGTAGGGACCGGTGACGTTCGACCCCGACCAGGCCTCGTTCGACCCCGAAGCCGGGAGGATCATCGCCAGCAGCCCCGGCGCCTGCAGGATCGAGTACAGCACCTTTTCTGGCGCTGCGTCAAGGCCGCATCAGGCCCTTCGCCGGCGACTTCGGCGGGGGCCGGGAGATCCGGCGAAAACGCGGTCGCGGCCGAAACACGAATCTTGAACGTAGGTGTGACAAGTCAGTGTGCGAAGGCCGGCGCTGGCTACGCGCTCTTCACTCGTACGATGAGTTCGACGTCGCAATCGAGGACCTGGAGCAGCCGTAGCAGCTGGTCGACGGACTTCCGGCAGTTCGTCTGATCAAGGAGCCGGTAGAGTTGGGCCGGGGAGGTGCCCAGCCGCCGGATGATCTCCCGCCGGGCCAGCGGCGTGGCGGCGACAGCCTTCTGAGCTTCGAGCGTCAGCCGGTAGAGGAGGAGATCGCGCAGGTAGTCGGGATCCTCGTTGTATTCGAGAACGTCCTCGATGTGAACCGTTCCCTCGCGACCAGACTGTAGGACGTACGTAAATCCCTCCGCACCCAGTTCCCGGTCGATGAACACTCTGGCAATCGGGTCATCGGATGTTGGCTGTACTTCGAGTCTGGCAAACGGAAACACGAGCCGCCTCTTGGCTGCAGCCACCTCGAACGCTTTGCGTCGATTGTTGGCCTTCACGCTTCGAATCTTCATGGCCGCCCCTCGGCCTCGAGCTGCTCGATCAGCTCGAGGACCCTGGCTGAGGCCTTGCCCTTCATCGGCATCCTGTTCTCCAGATCCTGTTTCACGATCACCTGCCGTTCCGATACACGTGCGCATGCCGTGGCGCATGGTCGCTCCGTCGGGCGATAGAGATGTAGCCGCCACGCCGAATTTTCGGCACAGCCGATGCTACCCTGTAGGGTAACGCTTTTCAAGCGCCCGAGGGAGGAGACGTTTCGTTCGCCGGGTCTAGAGTGTTACCTGGCAGGCTCTTGGTGCGGCTTGAGGTTTTGGTCCCGCCCGATTTTCCGGGACTGAGCAGGCCGGAACTCTGCGTGCTGATGGGCGAAAGCGTGGTCGCAGCCCAATCACGGGTTCGAATCCCGTTGGAGCCACCAAGAAAGCTCCGAAAAGCCTCTTGATGACGAGCGCCTACGTACACGGGTTCGGATCTCATCCTGGGTCGATCGGACAGCCTCTGACGACGCTGGCCGCAGCCGTGGCGGGGACTGGGGCTCGAGATCCGTTCCTTGATCAGCCCGTGCAGAGGTGCTCGCGGGCCGTTGCCTATTGTGGCGCGCGTGGCATCCCCATCCGTCGTAACAAACGGAAGTGTGACGCCACCCCTGCGCGGAACGACGGAAACGCCATGTATCGGACCCCGAAGTCTCGACAGGTCTCTTCCACGAGCTTCGAGATCGCTGGGTAGTGAACGTGGCTGATCCGAGGGAACAGGTGGTGTTCGATCTGAAAGTTTAAGCCACCGACGAGCCACGTGATGACTCGGCTCCGGCGGGCGAAGTCCACGGTCGTCTCCGTCTGATGGATAGCCCACGCGCGGTCAATATACCGGGTCCCTGCGCGAGGTACGGGAAACGCCGCCTCTTCCACACAGTGTGCCACTTGAAACACCACACTCAACACAATTCCCGTCGTGAACCCGGCGATCCCGTAGTAGCACAGGACGGCACCCACGGTGTGGACCTGCAGGGGAATGCCGAATGCCGCGGTGAAAAAGAGGGCTTTGCCAGCCACGAAGACGACCAGATCCCAGCCCTTTGGGCGGGGGAATGGTTGGTTACTGATGCGACCACGGATGAGTTTCTGGAAATCATCGACAAGCTGCCACTTGAGGGCCAGCCATCCATAGAGAGGCCAGAGGTACAAGTGTTGCCACCGGTGGAAGGCAAGCCGCTTCTGGTTCGGCGCGAGCCGCGCGAGGATCCCGAGGTCAATGTCGGTGTCATGATCCGTAATGTTCACATACGTGTGATGGAAGAGGACGTGTTTCCATCGCCACAGGTAGGAGCTCCCTCCAATCAACTCCAGGGTCATCGCCATGACGCGGTTGACCCAGGGGCATTTCGAATACGCTTGATGGCCGCCGTCGTGCTGAATGTTGAGCCCGATACCGGCCGCAGACAACCCGAGCAAGATAGCCAGGAACAGGCCCTGCGCCCACGTCTGGGCCACGAACACCAGCAGCCCATAGGAGCTCGCGAAGCCTATGAGGAGGATCGCCGTCTTCAGGTACATCTGCCCACAGTCGCGTGGCGGCCGACCGAGGCCTTGAAAGTACTCATCGACCCGCCGCCGAAGCGCGAGTTGAAAGGTCGTGTCGTGAGCGAATCGGAGGGTTCTTCCCGCGGCCGCGGCGTGGGCCGGTTGAGCCGCCGGGTCACCGTGCACCGCTTGCGGGGGTGTCATCGTCGCGCGCTGACCGGCGCTCGCCTCAATCGTGTCGAAGGAGATCGTGTAGGGAAGGGTTGGGAGGGGAGAGGTCGACATGGCCGATCTGTGGCGCGGATCCGGCCGGGGCGCATCCAGGGATGCTCGACCGGGCAGGTTGAAGGGGAGCCGAGCGATTTTCTCGCTGAGCGCCGAGACGGGTCGCAGGCGTCCTGCTCGGGCGAAGACGGCGGGGCGGTATGGGTGAACCCTAGTGCGTGTTGAATTTCTCAGTCGCCTCCCGGAGCCGTTACAACCGCCCTCGCGCCTGTTCGTCCTGCGCCGCTTCTTGCCTGGTCGACGGGCCCGGCACGTCTACAGTCTGCCGATTCGCGACGGCGATCCACTGGTCAATCCACTGCATCCAGAGTCCGACCTGATGCTCGTCGCTCGTGAAGACCAACGACCGGCCCTTCACTCTGATGCGACTCGGATGGCAGGGATCCTTCCACTCATCCGGCGCCTGGAAGCTCCGCCGCCAATCGCGGGAAGGCGCCGCATTGAGGGGGACTGCGAGGTCATACTGGCTGCCGCGGACGTCGGTGGGAACAGGCGGTCCTATCCGTCTGATCGGATCCATCTCGTATCCTCCAGCGTCGGGTGACGGCCGCCGCGGATGGCCGGGCACCTTCGTCGAGCCGGCTCGCCCCAGTCCTAGCGCCCCGCCCTCCGGTCTTGGCGGCCCCATTCAGGGGCGGTTGACGGGAACCCATCATCCATCATAGTGTACTATGACAGTGGCGGCAGCAATCCCCTCCGCGTGATCCCGGACAGCCCGATTCCGATCCGCCGGCAACTGGCGGAGCAGCTCGAACGTGTCATCGCGGGGGGCGGAGTCGCACGAGGCCAGGCGCTCCCAAGTTTCCGTGAGATGGCCGGATTTCTCGGTATCAATGTCAACACGGTGGCTCGGGCGAACCACCTCAACCGGCGCCAAGGGAAGACGTCATGAGCTTGGCCATGTTGGTCACGTGGGTCTTCGCGGGGCTGCTGGTTGGCTCGCTCGCCCGGGTTCTAATGACGGGTGGCCCCGGGCTGATCCGGGATCTTGGCCTCGGGCTTGGCGGGGGCATTGTCGCGAGCGCGGTGCTCAAGGAAGGGCCGCGACCAATGACCCCGGTAGCTGGACGTTTGCTCTCCGGCCGAGGCGCTGAGAGCGAAGAAGCTGGGCGAGATCCGGTTGGAGCTCCACGCTGGGGGAGCGGCAGAGAGGCGGGTTGAACGAATTCATCGCGCCGGTCGTCTGGCCAATGGCGAGAAAGGCCGGTGAGGGAGAGCGGATCATGAGACTGAAGCGCACGAAGAACCCACTTCCTACACCTCCGGATTCGGTAGAGACCTCCACAAGTGATCGCGAGGTATTGACACGGGCGTACCAGGCCGGCCTGATCTTGGCGTGGAAGCGCGACGCCGAGCGCGGATTCCGCCTGACGTTCGCGGGCCGACCGGACGAGTACGTCGAAGTCACGAAGCTGACCCGCTATCTTGCAGGGCTCAAAGGCGCCGCTTGATCGCCGGGTTCTCCATCCGGCTGCGGCCCCAGCTCTCATCTCCGCGGACGTCCGGAGGTCCGCCTGCCGACGTGACTGAAGCGTCGCCCAAGCGCGGCTTGACAACCCTCCGAGGATCCGATCCGTTCGATTGTCTGGGGTCGGGGAAGCACAGCCACCCAGGTCACGCATGCATGAAGCGCGGGGGCCACGGGCGGGGGTGGCCGTCGGCGCGGCTGGCCTGATCGTCGCCCAGCGCACGATCTGGCCCGCCATCGTCTAGCTAAGCTAGGACACGTCACGTGGACACATCCCGGCGCGCCGCGCCGGAGTCGATCAACGCCGCGATCATGGACGGAGGAGCCGACAAATGGAACAGAGCAGAGAGCGGTTGAGCCTGGGACGACGGTGGAGTGAAGCCCGACCGACGAAGACGCTGGTCTTCTGGTCTTGCGTGGCCTCGGTGGTTCTCACCATGATCATCGGCTTCAGCTGGGGCGGATGGGTCACGGGGGGCACGGCCCGGACGATGGCTGAGGCCATGGCTCAGGACGCGGTCGTCAAGCGCCTGGCCCCGATCTGTGTCGTCCAATCTGGGCGGGACCCGGCGAAAGCCCAGAAGCTCATCGCGTTGAAAGAAGAAAGCACGTGGCAGAGAGCTGAGTATGTCGGAAAGCAGGGGTGGGCGACGATGCCCGGCGAGCAGGAGCCCGATAGCAAAGTGGCCCAGGCATGCGCCACGCTGCTCATGCCGACTGGCTAGTTCTGGCGCGGCTCACGAGGAGGTGGCTCCCCCTGGAGCCATCTCCGCTCTCACCCTCGGAGTCTCGTGGACTTCGCCGATGCCCCCGGCGGTCGCCAGCGGGTCCGAGGCCCCAGGTCTTCCACCAATCGGTGGCCTGAAGGCATTCGCCACCTTCTCTGCCTGACCTGTGGCCGGGTCTTCGAGAGCGACTCGAAGGTCCAGCGCCTCTGTCGGGCCTGTCGGTCGAGGAGCAGCTTGAGACGCCAGTAGCGTCCCGGTCGACACGGACAGACCTCGCGTCCGACTGATACGGGAGGGGGGAGGCAGCGACACCCTGGCCTGGAGCGTGGATGAAGGCCCCGCGAAGCTGACGATCCGCTCCTGACCACGGCACGGAGAGCAAGCCGATTGTGGCGGCAGGACGTCGGTTCGCCTACGCCAACTGCTTACCTACGGCATCGAATCCCGATGGAACCACCACGGGTATAGTTTCGGATGCAGGTCCCGTGCGGAACAGATCGATCATCGCATAAACATTGGCTCCCTGGTCTCCTCCAAGGGATGCCACCTCTTGTGATTGAAGTCGTACTCCCACACCCGTCCGGATTCGTCCAGCGCATAAACGTGACCGAGATCTCCTGCACCCCGGGTTGCCGTGATCTGAACGAACTTCGCCTCGGCCATGTGTGACCTCCCGCTGCTCGGCCTCTATGTCACCCCTGTCTCCTGACCCGGCACGCTGCCTGGCGCCGGCTCATTGTGACGGCTCGTGCTGTAGAGTCTCCGTAATCGCTACCGTGGTCTAGCCCGACCTATTCACGAATGCCGCGGCACGGGCGGGTCCTGCCGCGGCGAACAGCCCA
>CAZDYT010000030.1:0-14904 GCA_964509395.1 uncultured bacterium | reverse complement strand
AATCCCGCACGAGCCGGAGCCGCTTCGACTGGGTCCGGAGCACCGCGAGGAGGCGCTCGGGCGTGACGGGTGTCCCGGGCGCGAAGGTAATGAGCGCCCGGCCTCCGCGAGCTTCGAGCTTCTCGATGCGCAAGGCCTTGGCCGTGACGCGCAGGACGACCACGTCGAGGAGCTGCCCAGCCGCCGCCGGCAGCGGCCCGAACCGGTCGCCGAGCTCCGCCCGCACCTCCTCCACCTCGACGAGCGCTCGGGCACCGGCCAGGCGCTTGTAGAGCGCGAGCCGCTGCGCCGCCTCCGGCACGTACCACTCCGGCAGATAGGCGGCCACGTCCACCGTGACGACGGGGTCCAGCTCCTCCTCGATCGGCTCGCCTCTGAGCTCGCACACTGCCTGGTCGAGGAGCTTCATGTAGAGATCGAACCCGACCGCCGCGATGTGCCCGTGCTGCTCGGCCCCGAGGAGGTTCCCCGCGCCGCGAATCTCCAGGTCCCGCAGCGCAACCTTGAGGCCGGACCCGAGCTCCGTCAGCTCCTGGATGACCCGGAGGCGCTTCGCGGCCGTCTCGTCCACGCGCCCATCCGCGGGAACCAGGAGGTAGGCGTACGCCTGGAGGCGATCGCGGCCCACGCGCCCGCGGAGCTGGTAGAGCTGCGCGAGTCCGAACCGGTCCGCACGGTTGACGACGATCGTGTTGGACGCCGGGATGTCGAGCCCCGACTCGACGATGGCGGTCGAGACCAGCACGTCGTACTCGCCAGCGACGTACTTCGTCATCGTCCGCTCGAGCGCCGCCTCCGGCATCTGACCGTGGGCCATCGCGATGCGAGCCCGGGGGGCGAGACGCTGGAGGAACCGGGTGAAGGCAGGCAGCGACTGGATGCGGTTGTGGACGACGAACACCTGTCCACCGCGCGCCAGCTCCCGCTCGATCGCGTCCTTGATCAGGTGGGCGTCGAACCGGCAGACGACCGTCTCTACGGCGAGGCGGTCGGCGGGCGGCGTCTCGATGACCGAGAGGTCTCGGATGCCGGAGAGCGCCATCGAGAGCGTCCGCGGGATCGGGGTGGCGGTGAGCGTGAGGACGTGGACGGTCTTCCGGAGCTGCTTGAGCCGCTCCTTGTGCGCGACGCCGAACCGGTGTTCCTCGTCCACGATCAGCAGGCCCAGGTCCTTGAAGCCGACGTCCTTCGACAGGAGCCGGTGGGTCGCGATCACGACGTCCACCGTCCCCGTCTCGAGGCCGACGAGCACCGCCTTCTGGTCCTTCGGCGATCGGAAGCGCGAGAGCATCTCGACGCGGACAGGGTAGGGCGCGAAGCGCTCGCGGAAGGTGACCCAGTGCTGCTGGGCGAGGATCGTCGTCGGCACCAGCATGGCCACCTGGCGGCCGTCGAGGGCGACCTTGAACGCCGCCCGCATGGCGACCTCGGTCTTGCCGTAGCCGACGTCACCGCAGACCAAGTGGTCCATCGGCCGCGGGCGCTCGAGGTCCGCCTTCACCTGCGCGATCGCCTCGAGCTGGTCCGGGGTCTCCTCGAACGGGAACGCCGCCTCGAACTCGTGCTGCCACGGGGCGTCGGGGCCGATGGCGAACCCTGTGAGGACCTGGCGGGCGGCGTAGAGCTGGAGGAGGTCGCCCGCGATCTGCCGGACCGCGGCGCGGACCGATTCCTTGGTCTTCTGCCAGCTCGTGCCCCCCAGCTTGTCGATTCGCGCCGGACCGTCCCCGACCCCCGCGTACTTCGACACGGCCGCCATGCGCTGGACGGGCAGATAGAGCCGGTCGCCCTCGGCATAGTCGAGCAGCAGGTAGTCGCCCTCCTGCCCGTCCACGGTCAGCGTCGCCAGCCCGCTGTATCGGCCGATGCCATGCTCGACGTGGACAACGAGGTCCCCGGGAGCGAGGTCGGTGAACGCGGTCACCCCCGTCCCCCGCTGATAGGCCGGGCGGCGGCGCCCGGTCCGCCGCGCCCCGAACAGCTCGGTCTCGGTCAGGCAGACGAGCCCGAGGGCGGGGCACTCGAAGCCGGCATGCGCGCCGCCGACGACCGCCGCGAGCGGCTCCGGGCTCATGAGCGTCGAGAGGACCGGCGCCTCGAGATCGTGATCCTGGAGGATCTCCTGGAGGCGCGCCGCGGTCTCCCGCTCGCCTGCCAGGAGCCGCACCCGGAAGCCCTCGGCGCGCCACGCCAGAAGGCTCCCGGCAAGCCGCCGGAACTGGCCCCGGAAGCTCTCCACCGACCGCGTCTCGAGCCGGTACGCCGCCGACCCGGTCACGAGCAGCCCGCACTCCACGCGCGGCCGACCCGCGATCGCCGCCACGAGGTCCGGCTCGCCATCGGCCGGCTCGAGGAGGCCCGGGGCTTCGACGACGCACGGGGCATCATGTGGCAGGTAGCTGAGGAGTGTCGCCGGGCCCGTTCCCGCGGGCACCAGGGGAAGGACGGCGATCCGTGGGAGCGCTTCCGTCGAGCGCTGGGTCGAGGGATCGAACGCCCGGATCGATTCCACCTCGTCGCCGAACAACTCGAGCCGCACCGGGATCGAGCGAGCCGGCGAGAAGAGGTCGACGATCCCCCCGCGGGCGCTCCACTGGCCCACCTCGCTCACCGTGTCGACCCGCTCGTACCCCGCGGCGGTCAGATGGTCCATGAGCGCGTCGCGGTCAAGGGCATCGCCCACGGCGATCGTGAGGAGCTGGCGTCGGACCGCCTCCGGTCCGGGGAGGGCGCCGGTCACGCCGCGTGGAGTGGTGACCAGCCACAGGGGCTCGCCCCGCATCAGGCGCTCGAGGAGCGCGGCGCGCTCGGCCTCTTCCTCGCGGGTGGCACCCCCGCGCCAGAAGGCGGTGTGCGGCGCGGGGAAGACGACCACCTCCCGCGGCGCCTTCACTCCGGTGAGCATCGCGAACGCGCGGAGGTCATCGCCCGTGCGGATCGCAGCCAGGCCGCCCGGGACGATGACGCACGCCGGCCGCTCGGCCGGGAGGAGCCCCGCGAGGGCGAGGGCCTTCGCGGACCCCCAGAGCCCTTCGAGGACGATCCGGTCGGCACCGCGGTGGAGGGCCTCGCGCGCCCGCGCAAGGTCACCCCACCCGGAGAGCGACGGTATGGACGAGGTCAGCACCGAGGACATGCGCGGCACCTAGGCGATCGGGGCCGCCGCCGTGACCATTCTACCAGCCTAAATGAGACAGGGTATGCAGCCATGTTCTCGACCTTCTGAGGGCGGGAACCCACGGCCAAAGGCCATCGGTAAACCCCAGCCCTTTGCCCTGACCCGGCTGGCTGGCGTCGCCGGTCAGCCCGGCACCCGCAAGGGGGTCCCCAGGGGCCGGGAGATCCGCGAGGCGAGGACCCGCTTGCGGGTGGGCCGAGCGCGTCGCAGCCGAGATGGTCAGCGGCAAAGACCCCCTCCGAACGTCTTACCGTGAGCCCTGGACCAGGTGGAAGGAGAGGTTCTCGAGCTCGATCGAGAGATCCACGTTCTGGAGCCGGACGTCCTTGGAGACCTTGAGACGGACCGGCGCGAAGTTCAGGATAGCCCGCACCCCCGCCGCCACGAGCCGGTCGGCCACGGTCTGCGCCGCCTCGGCCGGCACCGCGATGACGCCGATCTGGATGCCCTGCTGCTTCACCGCGCGCGGCAACTCGCCGAGCGGGAGGACCGTGAGCCCGTCGACTGCCCGCCCGGCCTTCATGGGGTCGTCGTCCATGATCGCCACGATCCGGAAGCCGTGTCGCGAGAAGCCGCGATAGTGGAAGAGGGCCGATCCGAGGTTACCGAACCCGACCAGCACCACGCGCCATTCCCGGTCCAGGCCCAGAAGGCGCCCGAGCTCCACGCGGAGGTTCGCGACGTAGTAGCCGATGCCGCGGATGCCGAACGCGCCGAAGTAGGCGAGGTCTTTCCGCACCTGGGCCGAGTTCAGGTGAAGGCGCTCCGCGAGCTCCTGTGAGGAGATGGTCTTCACGCCATCCTCCTCGAGCTGAGCCAAGCAGCGCGAGTAGATGGACAGCCGGCGGACGGTCATCTCCGGAATCCTCGGAATCCGGGACGACGGGCGCGACATGACGGGCGCGGGTCAATGCCGGGCGAGCGACCCGCGGCCGCCCGCCCAGCCCAAGCGGCTACAGCCCTGGCTTGACGAAGAGGAGAATGATCGCGATGACCAGCATGTAGATCGCGAGCGACTCGATGAGCGCCAGACCGATGATCATCGCCGTCTGAATCCGGGCCGCCGCACCCGGCTGGCGCGCGATCGCCTCGAGCGCCGACGCGATCGCGCGGCCCTGGCCCAGGCCGCAAAGCCCCGCCGCAAGCGCCATGCCGAGGCCGGCCGCCAGGACCGTGAACGGCGACAGGAGCGAGGCGCCCGCCTCGGCCGGGGTCGCGGCCTGGGCAGAGGCGATCCTGCCGGTCAGGCTAACGGCCAGCACCAACATCACCAGCACAATACGCACGGCTCCCTCCTCCTTTCCGCGCGAACGCGCGAGGAGCACTCAGTCGTGAGCGGGCGCCTCAGCCTCGTGACCGACGCGGCCGTGGGCCGGCTCGTGCCCGGCCGCGAGGGCGCCCGCGATGTACAGCATCGAGAGGACGACGAAGATGAAGGCCTGGAGGAACGCGACCAGCAGCTTCAGGGGGAACAGAAACCCCACCGTGAAGGTGATGGTCGCGATGGTCCCGAACCCGCCGATCAGCCAGCCCAGGAGCCCGGCAGCGCCGGAGAGGGCCCAGGTCGACAGACCCACGGTCATGAAGAAGACGATGGAGAGCAGGATGTGCCCACCCAGCATGTTGCCGAAGAGGCGCACCGTGAGCGACAACGGTCGGGCGAAGTGGCTGATCAGCTCGATCGGGACTATCAGCGGGGCAAGCGCGGGCATGGGGCCGGCGAAGTGCTTGAGGTACGGCCAGAGCCCGTGCTTGCGGATCCCGACCCAGTGGTATGTGAAGAAAACGACGATCGCGCAGGACGCGGTCGTGTTGACGTTGTCCGTGGGGGCGGTGAACCCGGGCACCAGGCCGAGGAGGTTCGACGCCAAGATGTAGAAGCCCAGCGTGGCGACCAGCGGCAGGAAGCGCCGGCCTTCGGGCCCGATCACGTCGTCGATGAGGTTCAGGATGAACTCGAGCGCCGCCTCCGTCGCGTTCTGGAGCCCCATCGGGATCAGCGTTGGCCGCCGCGGCAGCGCGAGGGCCGCCCCGATGAGCACCGCCATCACCACCCAGCTGAAGGCCACATGGTGCGGGACCCCGAACGTGTTGAAGATCGGCGGCTCGATGGCTTCCACGAGTCATCCTCCGGAGACCCGAGCCGCGCGGAGGCCCTCGGCCACGACCGTCACCGGCAGGGCCACGAGCGACACCAGGAGGCCGACGAGCCCGACCCAGCCCTGCACCGCTGCGGCGCCGAGGGCGAGCGCCACCACGCCGAAACGCGCCCCGGCCACTCCAACCCAGAGGGCGCGGCGCAGCGTCGGCCACGCGGCGGCCGGGCCGGTCCGGAGCGCGAGTCCGGCCGTCCATCGGAGCCACAGGAAGTTCGCGATGGTGATGGCACCCCCGATCAGCGCGCCGGCCGCCTCGGCAGCGCCGGCCAACGGCCAGGCGGCGAGGGCGATCAGGGCGACGATCCCGGCTGTGAAGCCCGAGACCCGACGGGCCAGCTCACGGTCCTCGCTCACGGTCGCGCTCTCCGTCTAGCAGCCCCACCGCACGGAAGAGATGAACGAAGCCTGCCGCGATGCCGAACAGGAGGCCGATCAACGTCAGCCAGGGCGAACTGCCGAGCCACCTGTCCAGGTAATAGCCCCCCGCGAGCCCCAGCACGGTGGAAATCACCATCGTGAGCCCCACGCCACTGAGGACGCCGACTTGCCGGATCCAACGCCGGTCAGCGCGGGGCCGCTCGGCGCTCACGCCCGGCGCCCCGGCCGCTGGAGGGGGAGGCTTGTGAACGAAAACACTAGCATAGCCACGGAGCCTAGGCAACCCCCCTGCGCCAGTTCAGCCCGCACAGGCGCTGGTAACATCCTGCTTCGCCCCCCCCGAAAACTAGCCGAACATCCCCCCCAGCCGCGCGCCCGCAACCCGATTGATCCCCACCACGCACACCCCGGCGACCACGATGAGGACGACGCCCAGCGCCGCGGCCTCGTTGGCGCTCCCCGCGATGTAGAAGTTGAAGATCCCGACCGTGATCGTCTCCCAGCCGCCGAGGGAGAGAAACAGCACGGCCGAGGCTTCCTGGAGCGACGTCATGAAGGAGAAGAGCCCCCCGACCAGCACGCCCTTCCAGATGAGCGGGAGCGTGACGTCCCGGAACGTCCGGAGGCGCGACGCGCCGACGCTCCCGGCGGCCTCCTCGAGGGACGGGTGGACCAGCAGGAGCGAGGCGTAGCTCCCCCGGACCGTGTACGGAAGCCGCCGGATGGCGAGCACGAGGGGCAGGATCCCCCAGAAGCTCGTGAGCGGGACGCCGAGGCCGGGGATTTCGTGGTGAAACGCGCGAATGTAGGCGATCCCGATGGCCGTGCCGGGGATCGCCAGGATGAGCGTGTTGAGCGCGTCGAGCAGGCCGTTCCCCGGAAGCCGCGTCCGCGCCAGGAGCCAGGCGATAGGCACCCCCACGGCGATGCAGATCAGGACGGCGGCCGTCGCGTACAGGAGGCTGTTGACGATGTACTTCGGCGTCTCCACGAGCACGCGCTGGAAAAACTGCACCGTATACGCGGTCGGGAAGGGCGTCAGCGACCACCCGCGCCCGAAGGCGGCAAGCCCGACGCCGAGGTACGGCAGGAACGAGAGCAGCATGACGCCCGACAGGGCGGCGACCACGAGGCCCTGGACCGGCCCCTTGAGGCGGCGGCGCTCGACCTTCGAGTAGGCGAGTGAGGAGTAGTCCTTGATCGCCACGTAGTGACGGGCGGCCAGGAGAAAGCCGACCGCGAGAACCACCAGCAGCGCTGAGATCACGATCCCCATCCGGAAGAGCCGCCGGTCCACGAACTGCACGATGTTGAGGTATGCCTGGGAGGCGAGAAGGTCGTGGACGCCCACCACCAGCGGCGTGACGAAGTCGGCGAAGGTCCAAATGAAGACCAGGAGCGCCCCCGCGATGTAGCCCGGGGTCGTGAGCGGCAGCGTGATGGTCCAGAGCTTCCGCCAGCCGCGCGCGCCCACGCTCTCGGCCGCCTCCTCCAGCGCGGGATCGACCTTCGACAGCGCGTCCACGACGTTCAACGTGATCATCGGAAACAGGTGAAGCGTCTCGACCAGGAGGACCCCGTGAAGGCCGTACATGAAGTTCACGGGCTTGAGGAGATCGAAGTAGTCCATCAGGAGCACGTTCACGGTGCCCGCGCGACCGAGGATGAAGACGAAGCCCAGCACCCCCACCAGCGGCGGCGAGATGATGGGGATCAGCGTGAGGTAGGAGAAGAGATCCCGTCCCCAGAAGTCGTAGCGGACGAGGAGAAAGGCGATGCCGATCCCGAGCACGGACGTACAGACGACGACCCCCAGACCGAGCAGGATCGAGTTCCAGAGCGAGCGCAGGTAGAAGCGGTCGGTGAAGAACGCCGCAAAATGGCCGAGCGTCAGCGCGCCCGTGTCGTCGGTGACGGCGTCGTAGAAGATCCGGCAGAGCGGGTAGAGGAGGAAGAGGAGGAGGAAGGCCCAGATCAGGGCGACGCCGAGCGCCGACGGCCACCACGCCGCCCGGGCCCGGGCCGCGGGAGCGGGGAGGGCGAGGGAGGCGCCGGCAGGGCTCATGCGGTCAGCCCGGTGCGTTGCCCGACCATGTGGACCCTGGCCCTGCCATGCGCTCACTCATGCGGCAAGGCGAGCGTGACCGACGGCGGGAATGAGAGGACCACCTCGGTGCCGACGGGGAGGGGCTCGTGGTGCCAGGGGTCTCGGATGTCGACCTTGAGCGCCGCGCCGGCGGCCTCGACGTCGTAGCGGAGCGTGTTGCCGAGGTACGAGGCGAGCATGATCCGCCCGATGAGGCGATTGCCGTCGACCGCCGCGCTGCCGACGGCGATGTTCTCGGGCCGGACCGCCAGGACGCAGGGCTGCTCCAGGACGACGGGCCCGATGGGGCGGGCCCGGAACGGGCCCATCGACGTCTCGACGAACAGGAGCGCGCCCTCCTGCCCCTTGACCGTGCCGGGGATCAGGTTGTTCGTCCCCACGAAGTCCGCGACGAACCGCGTGCGCGGCCGCTCGTAGAGCTCCCGCGGCACGCCGACCTGGAGCACGCGGCCGTCCCGGATGACCGCGACCCGGTCCGAGAGCGACAGGGCCTCTTCCTGATCGTGCGTGACGTAGACCGTGGTGATGCCGAGCTCCTGCTGGAGCTTCCGGATCTCGGTGCGCACCTGGACGCGGATCTTGGCGTCGAGGTTGCTGAGCGGCTCGTCGAGGAGGAGGATGTCCGGGTTGAGCACGAGCGCCCGCGCGAGCGCCACGCGCTGCTGCTGCCCCCCGGAAAGCTGCCCCGGGTAGCGCGCCTCGAGCCCGACGAGGTTCACCTTTCGGAGCCCCTCGGCCACGCCCTTGCGCAGGGCTTCCCTCGCGAGGCCGCGAAGCCCGAGGCCGTAGGCGATGTTCTGGAACACCGTCATGTGCGGCCAGAGCGCGTAGTTCTGGAAGACCATGCCGATGTTCCGCGCGTACGGCGGGATGTCGTTGACGACCCGGTCGCCGAAGACGATCGTCCCCGCGTCCGGCCGGTAGAAGCCGGCGACCAGACGCAGGAGCGTCGTCTTGCCGCACCCGGAAGGGCCGAGCAGCGTGAAGAGCTCGCCGTCGGCGATCTCGAGGCTGACGGCGTCCACGGCCGTGACCGGGCCGAAGCGCTTGGTGGCCTCGCGGATCGCGATCTTCACGGGGCGCCAGCGCCGGCCCGGCCGCACGCGAGGCGGCTCGCCACCTCCACCGCCCGGATGAAGGCGCCCGGATCGGCCACGCCGCGACCGGCGATGTCGTGGGCGGTGCCGTGGGCGGGCGTCGCCAGGACGATCGGGAGCCCGCCGCCGACCGTCACGCCCCGCTCGAAGCCCAGGAGCTTCAGCGCGATCTGACCCTGGTCGTGGTACATGGAGACGATGCCGTCCAGCTCGCCCCGGCGGGCCCGAACGAAGATCGTATCGGCCGGGAAGGGCCCGCGCGCCTCGATCCCCTCGCGGCGCGCCGCCGCCACCGCGGGCCGGATGACGGCGTCTTCCTCCGGGCCGAACATCCCGCCCTCGCCGCCGTGGGGGTTCAGCGCGGCGACGCCGATCCGCGGGCCCGTGAACCCGGCCTGCCGGAGGACGCGGTGGAGAAGCCGGATCGCGCCGAGGATCCCGGGGAGGGTCAGGCTCGCGGCGACCCGGCCGAGCGCGATGTGCGAGGTCACGCGCCCGCACCAGAGATCCACCATCTTCTCGTCGGCGTCCGGCACCCGTGAGGCGGCGTCGTCCGCGCGGCGGCCGCCGACCGGCACCACGTTGATCTCGCCGAAGCTGCCGGGCGGCGCCTGGCACCACGCCGCGACGAGATGCAACTCGTCCTCGTGCGGCGAGCCGGCCTCGTGCATCGCCTGCTTGTTGAGCGGCGCGTAGACCACCCCGTCCACCTCGCCGACCCGCGCCACGTCCACCGCGACCTCCAGGGTCTCCAGCGTCGCCCGCCCCGCCCGCGCATCCACGCGCCCGAGCGGAATCGCGTCGGGATCGGCGTTCGGGACATCGAGAACTTCGAGCCGGTCCGCCTCGAAGCCGCACTGGGCGACGCCCGGAACCGACGTGAGCGCGAGCGGGGCCCGGAGCAGCCCCAGCGCCCGCGCCATGACGCGCGCATCGCCGACGACGACCGGTCGGCACGCCGCGCGCACCGCCGGGCCGGCGACCGCCCTCACGCAGATCTCCGGCCCGATCCCCGTCGGGTCGCCCATCATGAGCGCCAGCCGCGGGCGCGTCCCGGGGCTCACGGCGGGTCGCCGGACCGATCCGCGGGGTGGGGGTTCACCGACGGCGGGAAGACTACGGCCTCAGGTCGAAGGCCTCGATGGAAGCCCACGGGTCGGCCGGGCTCAGTACCTCTTCTTCAGCTCCTCCCAGGCCGCCTCGACGTCCTTGCGGTACCGCTCGTTCACCTCCTGATAGCGCCTCTGGGCTACGTCGTCGTCGTAGATGTTCGTGACCTCGCCCTCGAAGTACGAGCGGACCCCGCCCGTGAACTCGACGGCCTTCTCGGCGACCGAGCCCGGCGCGCCCTGGACCCGGTACTTCGGCGTGATGGGGAAGAGGCCGCGCTCCATGAAGACTTTCTGGCCGCGCTCGGTCAGCAGGAACTCGATGAACGCCTTCGCAGCCTTCGGGTGCTTCGACCCGGCCAGGATGGCCATGGGCTCGGGGGTCACGAAGGCGGTCTTCGGCGCGACGAACTTGAGGTCGAAGCCCGCCAGGACCTCCTCGAAGGCCATGTACGAGGGCACGGCGAAGCCGGCGGCGAACTCCCCTTTGGCGACGACGGTCGGCACGTCACGGCTCCGGGCGGTGAAGATGCCGGAGTTGGCCGCGAGCTTCTGGAGCCACTCCCACCCCGCCGCGTCCCCCCGTGACTGGAGAATGATCTCATACGTCGCGTGGCTCGACGACGACCGCGTGGGTGCGCACTGGGCCACGTTCCCCTTGAGCTTCGGATGCAGGAGATCCTCCCAGTCCTTCGGCTCCGGGACGCCCAGGCGCTTGAGGAGCCGGGGGTGGTAGACGATGCCGTAGGGCTCGAGCGCCGTGCCGATCCAGTAGCCGTTGGGATCCTTCAGCGGGATGGGCTTCGGCTTGCCGATGGAGGGCGGGACCGCGGCCGCCAGCTCGCGCGCGACCTCGTGCTTGACGAGCAGCTTCTGCTCCGTGAGCTTGTCGAAGAGCGCGGACTCGCCGCCCCAGAAGATGTCCGCCTCGGGCTTCCCCTTCCACTCCACGATCCGGCCATAGGAGACCGGCGTGCCCGCGTACAGGGCGTTCGTCTTCAGGGTGACGCCCCATCGCTCCTTCGCATACTCCGCGAAAGCCTTGAGCGCGGCGTCCACGATGAACTTCGAGACCGGGGTCTGCAGGACCAGCTCGTCCTCGATCGGCGCCTGGGCCCAGGCGGGCCCGACTCCCACGAGGGCGAGGACCAGCGCGAGCGCAACGAGGGTGCTGTGCACGGGACGCCTCCTTCTCCCGGAATGGGTGTGACGAAACCCTACCATTCCCGGCGCCGGAACGGAATCCCCTCCCAGTCCGCACGTGCCCGGCGCCGGATGCCCTGGCACGTCACCCCGAACCCCACCGCGGAGGCTAGGGCTGTTCCTCGCGGGCCCAGTCGCGGGCGCGGGCGACCGCGCGCTGCCACCCGGCGTAGAGCGCCTCGCGACGCGCCGCCGGCATGCCGGGCTGGAACGCGCGATCGAGGCGCCAGAGGGCCCCGAGGGCCTCGGCCCCGCTCCAGAGGCCGACGCCGAGCCCCGCGAGGTACGCGGCCCCCAGGGCGGTGGTCTCGCGGACCTCGGGCCGCAGGACGGGCAGGTCGAGCAGGTCGGCCTGGAACTGGCAGAGGAAGTCGTTCTCGGTCGCGCCGCCGTCCACGCGGAGGCTGGTGGGCCGCCGGCCGGCCTCGGCCACCATGACGTCCAGGACGTCGCGCGTCTGATAGGCGATCGCCTCCAGCGCGGCCCGCGCGACGTGGGCGCGCGTCGTCCCGCGCGTCAGCCCGACGAGCGTCCCCCGCGCGTACATGTCCCAGTACGGCGCGCCGAGCCCCACGAAGGCCGGCACGAAGTAGACGCCGCCGGCATCCGGCACGGAGGTCGCCAGGGCCTCGGACTCCCCCGCCGCCCGGATGAGGCCGAGCCCGTCCCGGAGCCACTGGATCGCCGCGCCAGCGACGAAGACGGCGCCTTCCAGCGCGTAGGACACCTCCGGCGGGGCCCCGTCCGGCGCCGGGAGCGACCACGCCACGGTCGTGAGGAGCCCGCGGGTCGAGTGGACCGGCTTCGCCCCGGTGTGGAGGAGGAGAAAGCAGCCGGTGCCGTACGTGTTCTTCGCGTCGCCGGGATGGATCGCGCCCTGGCCGAAGAGCGCGGCCTGCTGATCCCCCGCGATTCCGGCCACGGGGATCCCCGCGGGCAGGATGCCGAGATCCACCGTCTCGCCGAAGATGCCCGAGGAGGGCCGGATGGCGGGAAAGACCTCGTGGGGGATGCCGAGATACCCCGTGAGCTCCGGGTCCCACGCCAGCCGGCCGATGTCGAGGCAGAGCGTCCGCGAGGCGTTGGAGGGATCGGTCGCATGAACGCGGCCGCCGGTGAGCTTCCAGAGGAGCCAGCTGTCCACCGTGCCGAAGGCGAGCTCCCCGCGGAGGGCCCGCGGCCGGAGGGCCGGATCGGCGTCGAGGAGCCAGGCGATCTTCGTCCCCGAGAAGTAGGCGTCGCACACGAGCCCCGTCCGCTCCCGGACGAGCGGCTCGAGGCCGTCGGCCCGCATCCGCTCGCACAGGGGTGCCGAGCGCCGGCACTGCCAGACGATGGCGCGGTGGACCGGGCGCCCTGTCTTCCGCTCCCAGAGGATCGTCGTCTCGCGCTGGTTGGTGATCCCGACGGCGGCGAGCTCCCGCGGCGGGACGCGCGCCGCCCGGAGCGCCGCCTCGGCGGCCTCGATCTGGGTCCGCCAGATCTCCTCGGGATCGTGCTCGACCCAGCCCGGCCGGGGAAAGTACTGAGGCAGCTCGCGGTAGCCACGCGCGCGGACGACGCCCTCGGCGTCCACGACCAGGGCCGTCGAGCCCGTGGTCCCCTGGTCCAGCGCGAGCACGCAGCGTCCCGCCATCACGGCTCGGCGCGCAGCTTGAGCGCGAGGTCCGGGCGGTCCGTGGTGAGGTAGTCCACCCCCGCGGCCAACGCGGCCCGCACCTCCTCGGGCTCGCTCACGGTCCAGACCCCGACCGTCAACCCGACCCTTCGCGCCGCCGCGACGGCATCCGGCGAGAGGAGCGTCCGCTCGAGGCCCAGGTCGTTCGCCTTGAGGGCCGCGAGTCGCTCCGTCGCCACCCGCATCCCCCCGAGCCGCTCCGCCCCGCGGCGGCTCAGGAGCCCGGACAGGCGGAGGGTGGGCGAGAGCGCGCGAAGCCGCTCGAGCGTGGCCCACTCGAAGGCCATCACGGTGCTCCGCTCCGTGAGCCCGGCCTCCCGCAGCAGGCGGAGCACCGTCTCCTCGATCCCCGGGTACCGGACACCCCCGATCCCGACCTTGATCTCCACCAGGAGCCCGACGGCACCCGGCTTGACGAGGTCGAGCACCTCCCGCAGGCGGGGCACCGGCTCGCCGGCCGTCCCCTTGAGCGACACCGCCACCAGCTCCACCCACGTCTGATCCCGCACGGCGCCGTGCCCGGTCGTCGTGCGGTCCAGCGTCGGGTCGTGGAGCACGACGGCCTCGCCGTCGCGCGTGAGATGGACGTCCAGCTCGAGGAGGTCGACCCCGAGCCCGAGCGCCCCCCGGAAAGCGGTGAGGCTGTTCTCCGGCCAGAGCCCGGCCCCGCCGCGGTGGGCGGCGACGAGCGGGCGCGCGGGGGCTGCCGTCGCCGCGGTCACCACCCAGACCCCCAGGGCTCCGAGGCCGAGCCCCGCCATGAGGCGTCGCGCGCCGTCGCGCGGCATCTCACGACGGCCCCGGCCGGAACTCCACGAGATCCTCGGCGTACCGGTCCACGTGATCCTCAAGCCGCACCCAGTATCGCACCGCGGGCACATACCAGTAGGTGTCGAGGCGCTCGCCCGCGGCGCCGAGGCGCTCGATCTTGAGCGCGACGAACCACCCGGCCACGACCTCCACGGTCTCCGCCTGCGGCGCCACCCGCCAGGAGTTCGTGTATCGCCCGTCGTTTCGCCCATCCACGTACTCGAACTCCTGCTGCCACGCGCGCCCGGGCGCGAGCGGCCAGAGGAAATACATCGCCGCCGGCTCGAAGCGATTGAGCGGCCGGCCGCCGGCGGTCTGGCGACTCACGTGGAGCTCGCGCGTCCAGTATCGCGTGATCTCCCGGTTCAGGCGGGTGATCCGCATCGTGTAGCCCTCGGGCGTGACCTCCGTCACCTCGTGGGTGGCCAGGGTGGTCGGGCCGAGGGCGGACGTCCGCCGGAAGAGCCAGCGATCGCCGGCCCGCCACTCCGGCCGCACGAGCTCCGCCGCCGGCGGGGGGTCCGGCGCCGACGCACACGCGGAGGCCAGGAGGATCAGCCCCGGCAGCCCCAGCTGGACGAGGCCACCCCACGCGCGCCGCCGCCGCGTCACTTCTCGGGCTCGATCAGGCCCTTGATGAACCACCGCTGCATGAGCACCACGACCGCCACCGGGGGCAGCATCGCCAGCATCACGGTCGCCATCACCAGGTTCCACTCCGCCGCGGCGTCGCCGGTGGGGACGATGCGCTTGATCCCCATGACGATCGTGGACATCCCCTCGTCCGTGGTCACCAAGAGCGGCCAGAGGTACTGGTTCCACCCAAAGATGAACAGGATCACGAACAGTGCCGCGATGTTCGTCCGCGAGAGGGGCAGGAGGATGTGCCCGAAGAACCGCATGGGGCCCGCCCCATCGATCCGCGCCGCCTCGGTCAGCTCATCCGGCACGGTCAGGAAGAACTGCCGGAAGAGGAACGTCGCGGTGGCGGATGCGATCAGGGGGATGGTCAGCCCCGCGTACGAGTTCAGCAGGCCCAGATCCGCGACCACCTTGAAGGTCGGCATGATGCGGATCTCGACCGGGAGCATCAGCGTCAGGAAGATCGTCCAGAAGCACGCCATCCGCAGCGGGAAGCGGAAGTAGACGATCGCGTACGCCGAGATGATCGAGATCGCGATCTTG